>NZ_JBJLSH010000005.1:0-131496 GCF_050871905.1 Kineococcus haloalkalitolerans | reverse complement strand
TGGGTTGATAGGCCGGGTGTGGAAGCAACGACGATGAGAGTTGTGGAGCTGACCGGTACTAATAGGCCGATCACTTGACTGCCGCGCATCCAAGCACCACACGTCTTCTGACCGCAGGGTCGGGGAGTGTGTGGGGGTGGGTGCCGGCCGAGCCCAGGCCTTGAGCGTCAAGGAGACGACCCCGGTGCGGGTCGATCCCAGCTAGGCATCTGCTGCAAAGGTTTCATGTTCGCGTCCACTGTGCGGTTTCTCAGACCGCAACCACCCCCGCCGGGTCCCTTTCGTGGGCCCGGGTGGGGGGTTGTGTGTCGATCTGGACCGTGGTCCGGTGGTCATAGCGGTGGGGAAACGCCCGGTAACATTCCGAACCCGGAAGCTAAGCCCACCAGCGCCGATGGTACTGCCCGGGAGACTGGGTGGGAGAGTAGGACACCGCCGGCCACACTTCGTCGAGCAAGGGGTGTCGGTCCCTGGCACCACCCGTGAGGGTGGGTGCCGGGGACCGGCACCCCTTCCTCATGTCCGGGCGCACCCCCGACCCCGGAGGACGACTACCGGTGCTCGGCCGTGCTGGGCGTCTTCCCCGACGGGTCGGCAAGCGCGCGTGTCAACGTAGCCGCAGCACCGCACCGGCCAGGGGCTTCGGCGTGAACGACGTCGTCTTGCGCCCCAGCAGCCGCCCACCGCGCACGGTGGCGGCGATCCGTGACAGCGGCACCCGCGGGAGCATGACCGCGACCACGTCCTCCGACACGGCCGCGAGCGCCGTCGCACCGTCGGCCGTGAAGCGCACCGACTCCGGCTCGACACCGGCCCGGGCCAGCGCCTCGTCCACGCGGGCACCCGCACCCGCCTCGACCCCGCCGTCGGCGAAGCTCAATCGGCACGCGCCGGTGCTCGTCACCAGCAGCGCGTCCAGCTCGCGCTCGCTCAGCCGCGCCACGTCGGCGGGATCGGACAGCGGTCCACCTCGGACCTCCCGGACGTCGACGGCCAGCGCGCGCAGCGCCGGAACGGCCCGCGCGGGCACCGACCGGTGCAGGGGACGCAGGGCCAGGGGGTACGTCGCGTCGTCGACGACCGCCACCAGCAGCCCCTGCGGCGCGCCGGTGGCCGCGAACTCCTCGCGCACGGCGGCGTAGCGGTGGTGGCCGTCGGCGACGACGAGGTCGACACCGTCCAGGCTCTCGCCCACCTCCCGCAGCACGTCCTCGTCGTCGACCCGCCAGCCGTCCACGGCCACGCCCACGCCGCCGCCGTCGCTGGTCACCGCCCCCGTCAGCGGGTGCCCGCGGTGCTCCGCCGTCCGCACGAGGTCGGTGGCCGCCGGTGCCCCGCCGCTGTGCACGAGCAGGACCGGCTCGGAGTCGACCCCCGTCTCCCGCAGCCTGTTCCGCCGGGAGCGCACGACGTCGGGGAAGACCGCCTCGTGCGGGTGCACCCGCGCCCCCGTGACCGCGTCGACGCGCAGGGCCGCCAGCAGGAAGCGGTGCTCCACGCCCGCCCGGCGCTGCCTCACCACGTAGAGCGAGGGCTCGTCCTGCACCAGAGCACCCTCGGCCAGCCACCGGTCCACGGCCCGACCGGGCGCCGGGTCGTTCTCCGGGCGTTCCAGCCGCGTCACGGCCCACGGCGAGGCCTGCAGCCGGGCCGCGCGGACCGCGCGGGGCAGGTCGGTGTGCGGCGGGGCCAGGACGGCTCCCAGGTCACCGACCACGTCCGGGTCGTAGCGCAGCCCGCGGAAGGGGTGCAGCGGAGCGCCGGAGCTCGCGGTCGAGGTGGTCGCGGGAGGAGCCGTCCGGGGTGCACCGGCGCGCGCCCCCTCGCGCCCTCCCGTCACGCGGCGCATCCTACGGTCGAGGTCGCGGCGCCCGTCGCGCCGGCCACCCGAACCCGCCCAGCGCGTCGTCCAGGTCGAGAGGAGGCCGTCCCGTGCCAGCGAGCCCGGAGGAGGGCAGGCCGTCCGGAGGTCCCTACGAGTGGCTGCAGCGCGGGTTGGCGCTGCTGGCCGGCGGGGAGGCCGCCGCCGCCGCCACCCTGCTGTCCCGCGCCCACGCCGAGGAGCCCGGCTCGACCGGGGTGCTGGAGGCGCTGGCCCGCGCCCAGTACGACTCCGGTGACGTCGCCGCCGCCGCCGACTCCTTCGACCGCCTCGCCCGGGCCCGGCCGGCCGACGACTACGCTCACTTCGGTCTCGGGCTGAGCCTCAGCCGCCTCGGCCGCTTCGGCCAGGCGGCCGAGCACCTGGCCATGGCCCACGCCATGCGCCCGGACCGGCCCGAGTACGCCGACCGACTGCGACAGGTCCGCGCCACCCTCGCCGCGCGGCAGACACCGGGGAGCCCGTGACCACCGCCGCCACGACCACCGTCCACCGCCCCGCCGACCGGTCCGGACCGGTGCTGGCGGGCAGCCGGGGACCGCTGCTGGACGCCCACGACACGCTGCTGCTGGACCTGGACGGCGTCGTCTACGTCGGGCCGGACGCCGTCCCGCACGCCCCCGCGGCCCTGGCCGCCGCTCGGGAGGCGGGGGTGCGCCTGGCGTACATCACCAACAACGCCGCCCGCACCCCCGACGTGGTCGCCGCCCACCTGCGCGAGCTGGGTGCGCCGGCCGGCGACGACGACGTGGTGACGTCGGCTCAGGCGGCGGCCCGGCACCTGGCCGCGACCCTGGCCCCCGGCTCGCCCGTGCTCCTGGTGGGCGGGCGGGGCCTGCGGGTCGCGCTCACCGAGGTGGGGCTGCGGCCCGTGGACAGCCTCGCGGAGGAGCCCGCGGCCGTCGTGCAGGGCTTCTCCCCGGACATCGGCTGGCAGCTCCTGGCCGAGGCCACCCACGCGGTGCGCTCGGGACTGCCGTGGACGGCGAGCAACCTGGACCGCACGGTGCCGACCCCCGGCGGGCCGGCGCCCGGCAACGGGTTGCTGGTCGAGCTGGTCGCCGCCGCCGCGGGGCGCCGGCCCGGCACCGTGTGCGGCAAGCCCGAGCGGGCGCTGTTCGACGAGGCGGTGCGCCGCACCGGTGCCCGCAGCGCCCTCGTGGTCGGCGACCGCCTCGACACCGACCTGCAGGGCGCCCGCACCGCCGGGCTCCCGGGCCTGCTGGTCCTCACGGGCGTCACCGGGGTCGCCGAGCTCCTGGCCGCCGCCCCCCACGAGCGGCCCACCGCCGTGGCGCACGACCTGCGCGGGCTGCGCGCGGAGCACCCGGGGACCGCTGTCACCGGCGACGCCTCCGCGGTCGGCGCGCGCTGCCGCGACGCGCGGGTGGAGGTCGCCGACGGCGTCCTGCGGGTGGCCTCCGCCGCGGCGGGGCCCGACGGCCTCGACCTCCTGCGGGCCGGTGCGGAGGCCTGCTGGTGGGCCGCGGACACCGGCGCGCCGCTCGACCTCGAGGCCGCCGCGGCGGTCCTGCGCGAGCACGTGGCTGTCGGGCCCGGCTCGTAGAGTTGCCGCGTGACCGACCGACCCGTCCCGGGCCCGCCCCGCGACCCCTCCCGGCCCAGCCCCGCCGGGGCCGCCGCGGACAGCGCCCTGCAGGACGCGCTGGAGCGCCTGGAGGCCTTGCGGGGGGTCCCGGTGCACGAGCACCCGGACGCCTTCGCCGAGGTGGACCGCGCGCTGCGCGAGCGCCTCGCGGCGGCTGAGGACTGATGGCGCGCAGGCAGCGGCTCGACGCCGAGCTGGTCCGGCGCGGCCTGGCCCGCTCGCGCCAGCAGGCCGGGGAGCTCGTGGCGGCCGGCCGGGTGCGCGTGCAGGGCAGCACCGCGGCCAAGCCGGCCACGCAGGTGGACCTGGCGGCCGCCATCGTCGTGGAGGGCGGTGCCGACGGCGACGACTGGGTCAGCCGCGGCGCGCACAAGCTCCTCGGGGCGCTGGACGCCTTCGCCGTGCCCGTCACCGGCCGACGCTGCCTGGACGCCGGTGCCAGCACCGGCGGCTTCACCGACGTCCTGCTGCGCCGCGGCGCCGGGCACGTCGTCGCCGTCGACGTCGGCTACGGGCAGCTGGCGTGGTCGCTGCGGCAGGACCCGCGCGTGACCGTCCTGGAGCGCACCAACGTGCGCACGCTGGACCCGGCCCTCGTCGCGCCCGCGCCCTCCCTGGTCGTGGCGGACCTGTCCTTCATCTCCCTGACCCTCGTCCTGCCGGCCCTGGTGGCCTGCGCGGCCCCGGAGGCGGACCACGTGCTCATGGTGAAGCCCCAGTTCGAGGTCGGGCGCGAGGCGCTCGGCACCGGCGGCGTCGTGCGCAGCGCCGCGCTGCGCGCCGACGCCGTGCGGCGGGTCGCCGACGCGGCCGCGGCCGCCGGCGCCGGGGTGCGGGGCGTGGCCGCCAGCCCGCTGCCCGGGCCCAGCGGCAACGTGGAGTACTTCCTGCACCTGGCCGCCGGCGCCCCGCCGCTGGACGAGGACGAGCTGGCGCGCGCCGTCGCCGAGGGCCCGCAGGCGGGACTGGCGTGAGCGCCCCCGACGAGCGCCACAGCGTCCTCGTGCTCGCCCACACGGGACGCGCCGAGGCCGTCAGCGCCCTGGTCGAGGTCGTGCGCCGCTTCGCCGCGGCCGGGGTGCGCACCCTCATGACCCACGAGGAGGCCGCCGCCCTCGGCCCCGGCGACCGCCGCCTCGTCGTGGCGTGCGAGCTGTCCGGCGCCGTCGCCGACGCCGACATGGTCGTCGTCCTCGGCGGCGACGGGACCATCCTGCGCGCGGCCGAGCTCGTGCGCGGGACGCCCACCGTCCTGCTGGGCGTCAACCTCGGTCACGTCGGCTTCCTGGCCGAGGCCGAGCGCGAGGAGGTCACCGACACCGTCGCGCGCGTCGTCGCCGGCGACTACCGCGTCGAGGAGCGCATGACCCTCGACGTCGTCGTGCTGCGCGACGGGGAGGTCCTCTCGCGCTCGTGGGCCGTCAACGAGGTCTCCGTGGAGAAGGCCAGCCGCGAGCGGATGATCGAGGTCGTCGTCGACGTCGACGGGCGGCCGCTGAGCACCTTCGGCGCCGACGGCGTCATCGCGGCGACCCCCACCGGCTCCACCGCCTACGCCTTCTCCGCCGGCGGGCCCGTGGTCTGGCCCGAGGTCGAGGCGCTGCTGGTCGTGCCGATCAGCGCGCACGCCCTGTTCGCCCGGCCGCTGGTCATCGCCCCCACGTCCGTGGTGGGCGTGGAGGTGCTGCCCGGCCCCAGCGGCGGCGGGGTCGTCTGGTGCGACGGCCGGCGCACGTTCGAGGCGCCCGCGGGGTGCCGGGTCGAGGTGCGCCGCTCGGCGACCACCGTGCGCCTGGCGCGGCTGAGCCGCGGGCTGTTCACCGACCGCCTCGTCGCCAAGTTCGGGCTGCCCGTGCAGGGCTGGAGGGGACCGCGCGCGTGATCGAGGAGATCCGGATCCGCCAGCTGGGGGTCATCCGCGACGCGCGCCTGCCGCTGGGACCCGGGCTGACCGTCGTCACCGGCGAGACCGGGGCGGGCAAGACCATGGTCGTCACCGGGCTGGGGCTGCTCATGGGGGCGCGCGCCGACGCCGCCGCCGTCCGCGCGGGCGCTGACAGCGCCGTCGTCGAGGGCCGCCTGCGCGTCGACCCCGACGGGCCGGTGGCCGCCCGCGCCGCCGAGGCCGGCGGCGAGGTCGAGGACGGCGAGCTGCTGGTGGCGCGCGCCGTCGGCGCCGCTGGGCGCAGCCGCGTCCACGTCGGGGGCCGCGCCGCGCCCGTGGGCGTGCTCGCCGAGCTGGCCGAGCACCTGGTGGCCGTGCACGGGCAGACCGAGCAGCTGCGCCTGCGCTCGGCCGCCCAGCAGCTGCGCGTCCTGGACGCCTTCGCCGGTGCCGCGGTCGCCGGAGACCTGGCCGCCTACCGAGAGCAGCACGCCCGCTGGCGGCGGCTGGCCGCCGAGCACGACGACGTCGCCTCCCGCAGCGCCGAGCGCGCCCGCGAGGCCGAGCTGCTGCGCTTCGGCCTGCACGAGGTGGAGGCCGTGGACCCCCAGCCCGACGAGGACGTCGCGCTGCGCGAGGAGTCCGAGCGGCTCGGGCACACCGAGCTGCTGCGCACCGCCGCGGCCAGCGCCCACGAGGCCCTGGCCGGTGAGGCCGGCGGCGCCGACGAGGCGGTGGGCGCCGCGCGCGCCGCGCTGGCACCGGCCGGTGAGCACGACCCGGCCCTGGCGGCGCTGGCCGCGCGCGCCGACGAGCTGGCCTACCTGCTCACCGACCTGGCCACCGACCTGGCCGCCTACGCCAGCGCGGTCGAGGCCGACCCGGCGCGCCTGGCCGCCGTGGAGGAGCGGCGCGCCCAGCTCGCCGCCCTCGTGCGCCGGTACGCGCCGGCGGCCGGGCCCGACGCCCCGGCCGGGGTGGCCGGCGTGCTCGCGTGGGCGCGCACGGCCGCCGAGCGGCTGCTCGCCCTCGACGACGACGGGCGCCTGGAGCGGCTGGCCGCCGAGCGCGACGCCGCCTACGAGGAGGCCCGCGCGACCGCCGACCGCCTGGGCCGGGCTCGCCGCGAGGCCGCCCGCCGCCTGGAGGAGCGGGTCGCCGCCGAGCTGACCGCCCTGGCCATGCCCAGCGCCCGCCTCGCCGTCGCCGTCGAGGAGGCCGCCGAGCTGGGCCCGCACGGCGCCGACACGGTCGAGCTGCAGCTGGCGGCGCACTCCGGTGCCACGCCCCGGCCGCTGTCCCGCGGCGCCTCCGGCGGTGAGCTCTCGCGCGTCATGCTGGCGCTCGAGGTCGTCCTGGCCGGTGCGGACCCCGTGCCGACGATGGTCTTCGACGAGGTCGACGCCGGGGTCGGCGGCCGCGCGGCCGTCGAGATCGGCCGACGCCTGGCCCGGCTGGCCCGCACCACGCAGGTCCTCGTCGTCACCCACCTCGCCCAGGTCGCGGCCTTCGCCGACGCGCACCTCGTCGTCGTCAAGACCGACGACGGCAGCGTCACCGAGTCCGGGGTCGTGGCGCTGGACCACGACGGCCGCGTCGAGGAGCTGGCTCGCATGCTGTCCGGGCGCGGCTCGGGGACCGCCCGAGCGCACGCCGAGGAGCTGCTGCGCGCCTCCACCCTGGACGACGGCCCCGCCGCGAGCGGCGGCGACGGCCCGGCCCCCGCCGGTGCCGAGGCGCCGGACGCCCCCGCGCCGGACGCCCCCGCGGCCGGGGGCCGAACGGGGCGCTCGGGGTCCAGCGGCCGCGGCCCGGCGCGTGCGCCGCGGGCCCGCGCGCCGCGCGTGCGACCATCGACGCCGACGTGAACGGCCGGCCGCACCACCGCGGACGGTGGGTGGCCGGGCGCGCCGCTGCGGTGAGGACCCGCGGCGCGGTGGGAGGAGCGGACGTGAGGACGGCCGGGAGTGCGGCCGTCGGCGCGGCCGGGAGCGTGCGGCGGGTGGGGGACGGGGTGGAGGGCGCGTGGTGAGGCGTCGGCGCGGGCGCGCCGCGGCGCAGTCCCCCGCGACCGGTGCCGCCGACGCGGTGCGGGCCACCGCCCGCGTGGACCGGCGCACCAAGCGTCTGACCAAGCGGCTGCGGCCGGGCGAGGTGGCCGTCATCGACCACCTCGACCTCGACCGGGTCTCCGCGGAGGCGCTGGTCGCCTGCGCCCCGGCGGCCGTCGTCAACGCCGCCGCCAGCACCTCCGGCCGCTACCCCAACCTGGGCCCGGAGATCCTCCTCGCCGCCGGCGTGCCCGTCCTCGACGCCGTCGGCGAGGACGTCATGGCCGCGGTGCGCGAGGGCCAGCGCGTGGAGCTGTCCGGCGACGCCCTGTCGGTGGACGGCCGGGTCGTCGCGCGGGGCCGGCGCCTGAGCGCCGAGCTCGTCGCCGCGGACATGGAGGCCGCCCGGGCGGGCCTGTCCCTGCAGCTGGAGGCGTTCGCCGCCAACACGATGGAGTACCTGCGCCGCGAGCGGGACCTGCTGCTGGACGGCGTGGGCGTGCCCGACATCGCCACCGACCTCGAGGGTCGGCACGTCCTCGTCGTGGTGCGCGGCTACCACTACAAGGAGGACCTGGTCACGCTGCGCCCCTACGTGCGCGAGTACCGCCCGGTCCTCATCGGCGTCGACGGCGGCGCCGACGCCATCCTCGAGGCCGGCTGGAAGCCCGACATGATCGTCGGCGACATGGACTCCGTGTCCGACGCCGCGCTGCGCAGCGGCGCCGAGGTCGTCGTCCACGCCTACCGCGACGGCCGGGCGCCGGGCCTGGAGCGCGTGCGCAAGCTCGGCCTCGACCCCGTCGTCTTCCCCGCCACGGGCACCAGCGAGGACGTGGCGATGCTGCTGGCCGACGACAAGGGCGCCACCCTCATCGCCGCGGTGGGCACGCACGTCACGCTGGTGGAGTTCCTCGACAAGGGGCGCGCCGGCATGGCCAGCACGTTCCTGACCCGCCTGCGGGTGGGCGGCAAGCTCGTCGACGCCAAGGGCGTCTCGCGGCTGTACCGCTCGCGGGTGTCCGACGCGCAGGTGCTGGTGCTCGTGCTGGCCGGCGTCCTGGCGCTGGCGGCCGCGCTGCTGGTCACCCCCACGGGGCAGGCCATCCTCGCGGTGACGGGCGCGCGCCTGGAGACGTGGTGGGCGGCGTTCGTCAGCTGGCTGCCCTGGACCGGCCCGTGACGGGCCGCCCGCCGGCCCGCGGGCCCGCCGTCCCCGCCCGTCCCACCCGCCCGACCCGCTCCGGAGCTGCCTGGTGATCGACTTCCGCTACCACGTCGTCTCGCTGGTGTCGGTGTTCCTGGCGCTCGCGGTCGGCATCGTGCTGGGCGCCGGCCCCCTCAACGAGGGCATCTCGGTGGGCATCACGGACCAGGTGCGGCAGCTGACGCAGGAGCAGGAGCAGCTGCGCACCGAGCGCGACCAGGCGCAGGCGGCGCTCGCCGCGCGCGAGGAGTGGGCCGCCACCGTCGCCCCGGCGCTGGTGGCGCGCCAGCTCGGCGGGCGCGCCGTCGCCGTCGTGGAGCTGCCGGGGGCGGACGCCGACGTCACGGACGAGGCCGTGGGCCTGCTGGAGGCCGCCGGCGCCACCGTCGCGTCGCGGGTCGCCGTCTCCGCGGACTGGGTCGATCCCGCGCTGGCCGCCGACCGCGCCGAGCTGGCCGGGCGGCTGAGCGCCGCCGAGCCCGGTGCGGGGGGCGGGGAGGGCGACGGGACCCCGCCGGAGGACGGCGGCGGGCAGGGCGAGGACGGCGCCGAGCGGGGCGGCTCCGGGGACGCGCCGATCGCCGGGGACGAGGGGGTGCGGGAGGTGCTGGCCGGTGCGCTGGCCGCCGCGCTGGTCGTCCCCGAGCTCGGGACCGAGGCGCCCGGCCCCGTCGCCGGCGAGGGGTTGCAGGCGCTGGTGGACGCCGGCCTGGTCCAGCTGCAGGGCGACCCGGCGGGCCCCGCGAGCCTGGCCCTGCTCGTGGCGGGTCCCGCCGAGGACGTCGAGGGCGACCCGGAGGCCGCCGAGGCGGCCGAGGCCGGTGCCGCCGCGTGGACCACGCTGGCCGCGCGCTTCGACGACGCCGCCGCCGGTGCCCTGCTGGCCGGGCCGGCCGGGTCGGCGGACGAGGGCGGGGCCGTGGCGGCCGTGCGCGCCGACGCGGACGTCGCCGAGGCCGTCAGCACCGTGGACGACGTGGACTCCGCGACCGGCCGGGTCTCCGCCGTCCTGGGGCTGCGCGAGCAGCTGGGCGGTGACGCCGGGCACTACGGCACCGCCTCGACCGCGGACGCCGTCAGCCCGCCGCTGCCCGCGGTGGCCGCCCCGTGACCGCCCGGGGCGCCGCGCGCGCCACCGGGGCCGCCGGCCTGGCGCTGGGTGCCGGGAGGCGGCTGCGCCGGACGGTCGCGGGAGGACCGGTGCCCGGCGGGCGGGCGCGCTGGGAGCGGACCAACCACCGCGGTGACGCCGTCACCCTGCTGGAGGGCCCGGTCACCGCGCTGGCCGCGGCCGCCGGCTGCCTGGCCGCCCCCGGCCGCTGGCGCGCCGCGGGCCTCGTCGCCCTCACCGGCGGTGCGCTGCTCGGCGCCGTGGACGACCTCGCCGAGCGCCGGGGCGAGCGCGAGGCGGGTGCCCGGGGCCTGCGCGGGCACCTCGCGGCGCTGCGCTCGGGCCGGCTGACGACGGGTGCGGTGAAGGTGGCCGGGCTGGCGGCCACGGGCCTGGCCGTCGCCGCGCTCGCCGAGGGCGCCGGGTCCGAGCGCGCGGCGGGGCCGGCGCGCGCGGCGGGGCCCGGGGGCACCGGCACGCGGGTGGTCGGTGTCCTGGCCGCCGGCGCGCTGGTGGCCGGCAGCGCCAACCTGCTCAACCTCTTCGACCTGCGCCCGGGCCGCGCCCTGAAGGTGGCGCTGCTGGCCGCCGCGCCGCTCGCGGCCGGTCCCGCGGCACCGCTGGCGGCGGCGGCCACCGGCTCCGCCGCGGCGGTGCTCGGCGACGACCTGGCCGGGCGCAGCATGCTGGGCGACACCGGCGCCAACGCGCTGGGCGCCCTGCTGGGCACCGCCGTGCTGGCCCGCTGCGGCCCGCGCGGGCGCGGCGCCGTCCTGACCGGCGTCGTGGCCCTGACGCTGCTCAGCGAGCGCGTCAGCTTCACCCGCGTCATCGAGGCGGTGCCCGCGCTGCGCGAGCTCGACCGGCTCGGTCGGCCCTGAGCCGGCGCGCCGGCACCCTGGCCGGGGCGGTCGCCTCCGTCGCCCTGCTGACGGTGGCGGCCCGGCTGGCGGGCTTCGGGCGGCTGGTCGCCTTCTCCCAGACCGTCGGCGACACCTGCCTGGGCACCGCCTACCAGACGGCCAACCAGGTGCCCAACGTCCTGTTCGAGGTCGTCGCCGGTGGCGCGCTGGCCGGGGTGCTGGTGCCCGTGCTGTCCGCGCGGCTGGCCTCCGGCGACCCCCGCGAGCGCGCCGCCGCCTCGCGCACCGCCTCCTTCGCGCTGACGTGGAGCGTCCTGGCGCTGATCCTCGTGGCGGGGTTGGCGGCGCTGGCGGCGCGGCCGCTGATGGGCTGGCTGCTGGCCGGCGGTGCCGCCGAGGAGTGCCGCGGCCTGGTCGGCACGGGCGTGCTGATGCTGTGGGTGTTCCTGCCGCAGGTGCCGCTGTACGCGGTGGCCGTCGTGCTGGCCGGCGCCCTGCAGGCGCAGCAGCGCTTCACCGCGCCGGCCGCCGCGCCGCTGGTGTCCAGCGTCGTCGTCGCCGGTGCCTACCTGGTGACCGGGCGGCTGGCGCCGGCCGAGGTGGTCTCGGGCGACGACCTGGCCGACGTCCCGGCCGCCGCGCTGGCCGTGCTGGCCGGCGGTACGACGGTCGGGGTGGTGGCGCTCGCGCTGACCCACGCGCCGGCGCTGCGCTCGGCGGTGCGCTGGCGGCCGGCGCTGACGCCCGCGCCCGGGGACGGGCCCGTCCTGCGGACCCTGGCGCTGTCGGGGCTGACCGTCCTGCTGGCCCAGCAGGTGGTCGCCGTGGCGCTCACGCGCCTGGCCAACGACGGCGGCGCGGGCGCGGTGAACCGGTGGAGCTACGCGTGGGCGCTGTTCCTGCTGCCGTACGCCGTGCTGGCCGTCCCCGTCGCGACCGCCGTGTTCCCGCGCCTGGCCCGCGCGGCCGTCCCGCCGGCCGCCGGGGTGCCCGCGGCACCCGGTGGCACCCCGGTCGGGGCGCCTCAGCACCCCGGGGCGGGGGAGGACTTCGCGGCCCTGGTGGCGCGCACCGCGCGCACGGTCGTGGTCGTCAGCGCCGCCGGTGCGGCGGCGCTGGCCGCGGTGGCGCAACCGGTGGCCGCGGTCTTCGTCGTCGTCAGCGACGTCGGCTCGGGGCTGTCGGGGGACCTGGCCGGCGCCCTGGTGGCCGCCGCGCCGGGGCTCGTCGGGTACGGCCTGCTGGCCCTGCTCACCCGGGCGCTGTACACCGTGGGCGGGGGGCGGGCCGCTGCGCTGGCCACCGTGGCCGGGTGGGCGCTGGTCCTGGCCGCGGCCGTGGCGGCGGCGCGGGTGCTGCCGCCGGAGCGGCTGGTGACGGGGTTCGCCGCCGCGCACACGGTCGGCCTGACGCTGGCCGGGCTGCTGCTGGCCCTGGCGCTGCGCCGCCGGCGCGGGTCGGCCACGGTGGCGGGCGTGGCGCGCACGGGCGCGCTCGCGGTGCCCGCGGCCGCCGCGGCCGGTGCGGGCGGCGCGGGGGCGGCCGCGGCGCTGACCCCGCTGCTGGGCGGCTCCCTGCCGGGTGAGGTCCTCGTGGCCACCGCCGCGGCCGCCGTCGCCGGGGTGCTGGTGCTGGCGCTGCTGCGGCTGCTGCTGCCCGGGGAGGTGGCGCCGCTGCTGGCCGCGGCCGCACGCGTGCTGCCGGCCCGGGTGCGCCGTGCTGCCCGGCGCGGCGGGCGCTGAGGCAGGAGCCGCTGCTGCTGCCCGCCGCGGCTGCACGCGCCCCGGGCTGGGTGCGCCATGCTGCCCGCCGTGGCGGGTGCTGAAGAGGCGGAACGGGACGCTGGCGTGGTCGACGACACGGGGAGCGCGGGCGGTGGGGGGGAGCGGGCGCGCGTCGTGCTGGTGCTCGGCAGCAGCGCCGGCGGTGTCGGTCGGCACGTGCACGCGCTGGTGGAGGCCCTGCGCGCGGACGGGCCGGTGGCCGTGGCCGCGCCCGCCGCGACGCTGGAGCGCTTCGCCTTCGCCGACGCCGGCGCGCTGACGGCCCCGGTGGAGGTCGGCGCCTCGCTGCACCCGCTGCGCGACGCCCGCGCCGCCGCCCGCCTGCGCGCCCTGCTGCGCCGCGTCCGGCCGGAGGTGGTCCACGCGCACGGCGTGCGCGCCGGGCTGGTGGCGCTGCTGGCGGTGCGCTCCCTGCCGCGCCGGCCCGCGCTCGTCGTCACCCTGCACAACGCCGTCCTCGGCGCCGGCCGGCGCGCCGCGCTCGGGCGTGCCGTGCAGCGGCGCGTGGCCGCCGGCGCCGACGCCGTGCTGGGCGTCTCCGGCGACCTGGTGGCGCAGGCGCGCGCCGCCGGGGCTGCCGCGGCCGAGCGCGCCCTCGTGCCCGCCCCGCCCGCCTCGCCCGCGCGCGAGCCCGCCCGGGTGCGGGAGCAGGAGGGCCTCGGCGACGCGCTGGTCGTCCTGGCGGTGGCGCGCCTGGCGCCGCAGAAGGGCCTGGGCGACCTGCTGGCGGCCGCCGCCTCGCTGCCCGCGCGGGTGGGCGGGCGCGACGTCGTCGTCCTCGTCGCCGGCGACGGGCCGCTGCGCGCCGCCCTGCAGCGGCGGGTCGCCGCCGAGCGGCTGCCCGTGCGCCTGCTGGGCGCGCGCACCGACGTGCCCGACCTGCTGGGCGCCGCCGACGTCGTCGTCAGCGCCAGCGTCTGGGAGGGGCAGCCGGTCTTCCTGCAGGAGGCGCTGCGCGCGGGGGCGGCGGTCGTGGCCACCGACGCCGGCGGCACGGGCGAGGTGACGGGCGCGGCGGCGGACCTCGTGCCCGTGGGCGACCCGCCGGCCCTGGCCGCGGCCCTTCGGCGGCTGCTGGCCGACGACGCGCTGCGCGCCGACCGGGGCGCCGCGGCCCTGCGGCGGGCCGCGCAGCTGCCCACCGCCGAGGACGCGGCCGCGCAGGTGCGCGCCGTCCACGCCCGCGCGGTGGCCCACCGGCGCGCCCGCGTCGGGTAACCTCGAAGTCCGTGGCGAACCGCACCTCCTCCGAGTCCTCGACCCAGCAGATCTTCGTGACCGGAGGGGTGGCGTCCTCCCTCGGCAAGGGGCTCACGGCCTCCAGCCTCGGCCGGCTCCTGCGCGCCCGCGGTCTGCGGGTGGCCATGCAGAAGCTCGACCCCTACCTCAACGTCGACCCCGGGACGATGAACCCGTTCCAGCACGGCGAGGTGTTCGTCACCGACGACGGCGCTGAGACGGACCTGGACATCGGCCACTACGAGCGCTTCCTCGACGTGCGCTTCGACGCCTCGGCCAACGTGACGACGGGCCAGGTGTACTCCTCGGTGATCGCCAAGGAGCGGCGCGGGGAGTACCTGGGCGACACCGTGCAGGTCATCCCGCACATCACCAACGAGATCGTCGACCGGATGCGCGCGCAGGCGCGCGAGGACATCGACGTCATCATCACCGAGGTCGGTGGCACCGTCGGCGACATCGAGTCGCTGCCGTTCCTGGAGGCCGCGCGCCAGGTGCGCCAGCGGCTGGGCCGGGACAACGTGTTCTTCGTGCACGTCTCCCTCGTGCCCTACATCGGGCCCAGCGGGGAGCTGAAGACCAAGCCGACGCAGCACTCGGTGGCCGCGCTGCGCAGCATCGGCATCCAGCCCGACGCGATCGTGTGCCGCGCGGACCGGGAGATCCCCGAGAGCGTCAAGCGCAAGATCGCCTCGATGTGCGACGTGGACGACGAGGCCGTGGTCGCCGCCATCGACGCCCCCTCGATCTACGACATCCCCAAGGTGCTGCACCGCGAGGGCCTGGACGCCTACGTCGTGCGCAAGCTGAACCTGTCGTTCCGCGACGTGGACTGGACCGCCTGGGACGACCTGCTGCGCCGCGTGCACAGCCCCCGCCGCCGCGTGGAGGTGGCGCTGGTCGGCAAGTACATCGACCTGCCCGACGCCTACCTGTCGGTGACCGAGGCGCTGCGCGCCGGGGGTTTCGCCGAGGACGCCAAGGTCGACATCCGCTGGGTGGCCTCCGACGACTGCGACACCCCCGCGGGCGCGCGCAAGAACCTCGCCGGGGTCGACGCGGTGTGCGTGCCGGGCGGTTTCGGCGTGCGCGGCATCGAGGGCAAGCTCGGCGCGCTGCGCTGGGCGCGGGAGAACCAGGTGCCCACCCTGGGCCTGTGCCTGGGCCTGCAGTGCATGGTGATCGAGTACGCGCGCACCGTCGCCGGCCTGGCCGACGCCAGTTCCACCGAGTTCGACCCGGCCTCCACCGCGCCGGTCATCGCCACGATGGCCGAGCAGCGCGACATCGTCGCCGGCGAGGGCGACCTGGGCGGCACGATGCGCCTGGGTTCCTACGACGCCGTCCTGCAGCGCGGTTCCGTCGTGGCCGCCACGTACGGCAGCGAGCGCATCTCCGAGCGGCACCGGCACCGGTTCGAGGTGAACAACGCCTACCGCGAGCAGCTGGCCGCGGCCGGCCTGGTGTTCTCCGGCCTGTCCCCGGACCGTGAGCTGGTGGAGTTCGTCGAGCTGCCCGCCGACGTGCACCCGTACTACGTGGGCACGCAGGCCCACCCGGAGTTCAAGTCGCGCCCGACGCGGGCGCACCCGCTGTTCTCCGGCCTCGTGGCCGCCGCCCTGGACCGCCAGCGCGCCGAGACGCTGCTGGACGTCGAGCCGGAGCCGGTGCCGGACGGCACGGAGCAGGCGGCGGAGCAGGCGGAGCAGGAGCTGGCGCAGGGGGCCCACGCGTGAGCGGTCCCGACGCGCTGGACCTGCCCGTCGCGACGGGGGAGGACCTGGCCGACGCGCTCGCCGAGCGCCCCACCGAGCTCGTCGAGACGGTCTTCCGCGGGCACGTGTGGGACGTCGTGCGCGAGCGGGTCGAGCTGCCCGGCGGCCGGGCGGTCACCCGCGACGTGCAGCGCCACCCCGGCGCCGTGACGGTGCTGGCCCTCGACGACGCCGAGCGCGTCGTGCTGGTGCGCCAGTACCGCCACCCGGTGCGCCGGGAGCTGTGGGAGCTGCCGGCGGGGCTGCTGGACGTGGCGGGCGAGCCGCCGCTGGCCGCGGCGCAGCGGGAGCTGGCCGAGGAGGCGGACCTGCGCGCGGACGACTGGGCCGTGCTCGTGGACTGGTTCAACTCCCCGGGCGGTTCCAGCGAGGGCAACCGCATCTACCTGGCGCGCGGTCTGAGCGCCGTGCCGGAGGCGGAGCGGCACGAGCGCGAGGACGAGGAGCGCGACATGGTCGCCGTCCGCGTCGGGCTCGACGAGGCCGTGCGGGCGGTGCTGGGCGGCCGCCTGGCCAACCCGGGCACCGTGATCGGCGTCCTCGCGCTGGCGGCCGCGCGCTCGGCGGGCTTCTCGACGCTGCGCCCGGCCGACACGCCGTGGACGCCCGGGCTCGCGGGACCCGACCGCTCCTGAGGGCGTCGCTAAGGTCGGTCGGGTGCTCACCGGTGGACCCGCGCCCGCCCTCGACGGGGCGCCCTCGTCCGCGGCGGGCCCCCTGGAGGCGGCCGTGCGCGACTACCTGGCGCACCTGCGCGTCGAGCGGGGCCTGAGCGAGAACACCCTGGGCGCCTACCGGCGCGACCTGGCCCGCTACGTCCGCTTCCTGCGCTCGCGCGGGGTCGCCGACCCCGCCCAGGTGGAGGAGGCGGCGGTCAGCGCGTTCGTCGTGGCGCTGCGCGACGGCGCCGACGGCGCCGCGGCGCTGACGGCCAGCTCCGCGGCGCGCACGGCCTCGGCCGTGCGCGGCTGGCACCGCTTCCTGCTCGCCGAGGGCCGCACCGGGCGCGACCCCTCGGTGCAGGTGCGCCCGCCCGTCCCGCCGCGCCGGCTGCCGGCCGCCCTGACGGTCGACGAGGTCGCGGCGCTGCTCGAGGTGGCCGGGGCCGGCGACGGGCCGGTCCCGCTGCGCGACCGGGCCCTGCTGGAGCTGCTGTACGGCTCGGGCGCGCGCATCAGCGAGGCCGTCGGCCTGGACGTCGACGACGTCTCCGAGCAGGTCCTCGGCGAGAGCGGCGTGGTGCGCCTGCGGGGCAAGGGCGGCAAGGAACGCGTCGTGCCCGTCGGCTCGTACGCGCGGCGCGCGCTGGAGCAGTACCTGGTGCGCGCCCGTCCCGCGCTGGCGGCCGCTGGCCGCGGCGGGGCGGCGCTGTTCCTCAACAGCCGTGGCGGGCGGCTGTCGCGGCAGAGCGCGTGGGCCGTCCTGCAGGCGGCCGCCGGGCGCGCCGGGACCACCCGCACCGTCTCCCCGCACACGCTGCGGCACTCCTTCGCCACGCACCTGCTGCAGGGCGGGGCGGACGTGCGCGTGGTGCAGGAGCTGCTGGGGCACGCCTCGGTGGCGACCACGCAGGTCTACACGCTGGTGACGGTCGACTCGCTGCGCGAGGTGCACGCCGGCACGCACCCGCGCGCCCTGGCCGTCCCGCGGGCGGCGGGCGTCGTGGCCGGGGGTGTGACCGCCGCGCCGGTGGCGGACTAAGGTCGAGCGCGCCGCGCCCGGCGCGCCAGCCGCGACGGAGCAGCTCGCCACGACGTCCCCGACCGCCCGAGGAAGTGCCGCACCCGTGACCAGCGAGTACCCGCCGCCCCGCCCCGCCAGCCCGGCCGAGGGCCCGGTGCCGGGAGCCCCCGGGCTGGTCAGCACGCACCCGCCGCACGCGGAGCAGCCCCACGACGGGCAGCCCCACGACGAGCAGCTGCGCGACGGCCGGCCCGCGGTGAGCGGGGACGGCGCACCGGAGACACCGGTGGAGGCCCCGGGGCAGGACGCGCCCACCGCGGGCCGCGACGTGCAGGCGCAGATGGAGCTCGGCCCCCAGGACGGCCCGACGGGCCGGCCGCTGCCGTCCTTCCCGGTGCCCGCACCCCTGCCGCAGCACGGCCCGGCGCGCGTCATCTCGATGTGCAACCAGAAGGGCGGCGTCGGCAAGACGACGACCACCATCAACCTGGGGGCGGCGCTGGCGGAGTACGGCCGGCGCGTCCTGCTCGTCGACTTCGACCCGCAGGGGGCCCTGTCGGCCGGGCTGGGCATCAACCCGCACGAGCTGGACGCGACGGTCTACCAGCTGCTCATGGAGCGCGACACCGACGTGCGCTCGGTGATCCGCGAGACGCGGGTGGCGGGGCTGGACCTGCTGCCGGCCAACATCGACCTGTCGGCGGCCGAGGTGCAGCTGGTGGGGGAGGTGGCGCGCGAGAGCGTGCTGGCGCGGGCGCTGCGCCCGGCGCTGGCCGACTACGACGTCGTGCTCATCGACTGCCAGCCCTCGCTGGGGCTGCTGACGGTCAACGCGCTGACGGCCTCGCACGGGGTGGTCATCCCGCTGGAGTGCGAGTTCTTCGCGCTGCGCGGGGTGGCGCTGCTGGTGGAGACGATCGAGAAGGTGCAGGAGCGGCTGAACCCGGCGCTGGAGATCGACGGGATCCTCGCGACGATGTACGACGGGCGCACGCTGCACAGCCGCGAGGTGGTGACGCGGGTGGTCGACGCGTTCGGCGACGACGTGTTCCACACGGTGATCGGCCGCACGGTGAAGTTCCCCGACGCCACGGTGGCGGCGGAGCCGATCACCTCCTACGCGGGCAGCCACCCGGGGGCGGAGGCCTACCGGCAGCTGGCGCGCGAGCTCATCGCGCGTGGTGACGCTGCGTGATTCACCGACCTCACAGGGCGTGGAGCTGACCAACTCTGCGTGAGGGTTTCTCGACGGGGTGCGACAACTCGACGGCTGGCCGGGCGAACCCCCTCCACAGCACCCCGTCGGCGCTCCACCGCGCCGGTGAGCGGGCTATCGTCCCCACCGTGCTGCCAGGGGGGGAAGCCGTGGACCAGGACGTGCTCGACACCGCGGGAGGGCCCGCGGGACTGCCACCGCTGACGGAGGAGCGGGCTCAGGGGGACCTCGTCCCCCGCGTCGTCGAGGTGGCGCTCGCCCTCGTCGACGAGGTCGTCGCCGCCGACGCCGAGCACCGCATGACGGGCGGGGAACTGCTCGGGCGGGCCGCGCAGGTGCGCGCCGCCGTGCTGGAGCGCCAGGAGCCCGGCCGGCCCGTCGCCGTGCTGCGCGGGCACGACGTCGGCGCGGTCGCCGCGATCGTCGGCGTGGTCGCGGCCGGCTGCCCCGTCGTCGTGCTGGACCCGACGACGCCCGCCCCGCGGCTGCGGCACTACGTGGAGGCCTCCGGGGCGACGCTGTGCGTCAGCGACGCCGAGCGCCGCGGCACCGCCGCCCAGCTCGCCGGCGAGGTCGTCGACCCCGACGCCGACGACGCCGCGCGCCCCGACCCGGTCACCGCCGCGGGCGCGCTGCTCGGCACGCCCGCGAGCCCCCACGACGCCGCCCTGATCGTCTACACGTCCGGATCCACCGGTGCCCCCAAGGGCGTGGCCTGCGACCACCGCTCGGTCCTGCACGACGCCTGGGTCAACTCCGTCGGCACCGGCTGCTACGGCCCGGGCAGCGTCGTGGTCCACCTGCTGCCCATGGCGTTCAGCGCCGGCGTCTGCATCACCCTGGCGTGCCTGCTGACCGGCGCGCGCCAGGAGCTGTTCGACCCCCGCCGGCGCTCGGTCGCCCAGCTGCCGGGGTGGATGCGCGAGGTGGGCGCCGACGTCCTGCTCGCCAGCCCGGCCATCCTGCGCGGCGTGCTCGCCGCGCTCGGCCCGCAGGGGCGCCTGGAGGGCCTGCGCTCGGTGACGATGGCCGGCGAGACCGTCCACGGCGCCGAGCTGGCCGCCGTCCGGCGCGCCGTCGGCCCCGACTGCGTGCTGCGCAACCGCTACGGCTCCACCGAGACGTGGCTGATGAGCGAGTACGCCCTGCGCGCCGACGACCCCGCCCCCGAGGGGGCCACGCCGGTCGGGTGGGCCGTGCCCGGTGCCCGCCTGCAGGTGCGCACCGAGGACGGGCAGCTGCTCGACGAGGGCACCGGCCGCGTGGTGCTCACCAGCCGCTGGCTGGGCGGCAGCTACTGGCAGGACCCCGAGCGCACCGCCGAGAGCTTCACCGACCACCCTGACGGCACCCGCTCCTACCTGACCAGCGACGTCGGCACCCTGGCCGCCGACGGGTGCCTGCGCCTGCTGGGGCGCACCGACCACAGCGTCAAGGTGCGCGGCCTGCTCGTCGAGCCCGGCGAGATCGAGGCCCTGCTGTTCGCGCAGCCCGACGTGCGCGAGGCCGTCGTCGTCGGCCGCCCCTCCCCGCGCTCGGGCCGCACGGCCCTGGTGGCCTACGTCGTGCCGTCGGGCCCGCGCCCGCAGGCCTCGGCCGTGCGCGCGGTGGTGCGCGAGAACCTGCCCTCGCACATGGTCCCCGAGCACGTGGTGTTCCTCGACGCGCTGCCGCGCACGGACCGCGGCAAGCTCGACCGCTCGGCGCTGCCCGAGCCCGCGGTGAGCACGGCGCCCTTCGAGGTGCCGCGCTCCAGCTGGGAGGAGATCGTCTTCGAGCAGTTCTGCGCGGTGCTGGAGCTGGAGGAGATCAGCGTCCACGACGACTTCTTCGAGCTGGGCGGCGACTCCCTGGCCGCCGAGGCCCTCGTCACGCGCATCGCCGCCCTCGAGGGCGACGCGGCGGCCGCCACCAGCACGGTCACCACGGCGCTGCTCGCCGCCAACCCCACGGTGGCGACCTTCGCCGCGGCCGTGCGGCAGCAGGGGCGCAACACCCGGCCCACGTTCGTGCCGCTGCGCCCGCGGGGCAGCGGCACCCCGCTGTTCGTGGTCGCCGGCGCCGGCAGCGCCGCGCTGGCGCTGCGCACGCTGGCCCAGCGCCTGGAGACCGACGTACCGGTGTACGGGCTGCAGGCCAACGGCCTGGAGAACCGCGCCCTGCCGGACTGGTCGGTCGAGCGCATCGCCCGCCGGCACGTGGCGACGGTGCGGGCGCAGCAGCCGGAGGGGCCCTACCGGATCGCCGGGCACTCCCTGGGCGGCCTCATCGCGCTGGAGATGTGCCAGCAGTTGCGCGCGGCCGGCCAGGAGGTCGAGCTCCTCGCGGTGGTCGACTCCTTCCCGCCCGACCCCTCCCTCATGCCGCGCCCGGTGCGCTCCGGACCGCTCGCCAAGGCCAAGGAGGCGCTGTCGCTGGCGCTGACCGGCGTCGTCCCGCACCCGGGGCTGGGGCACTACGTGCGCTTCTTCCGCCAGGGCATGTTCATCCAGCAGCGCTACACCACCAAGCCCTACGACGGGCGCGTGCTCGTGGTGGTCGCCGCCGACGACGAGGACGCGCCCGCCCGCCGCCAGTGGTCGCGCCACCTGACCGGCGAGGTCACGTTCGTGGAGGTGCCCGGCGAGCACATGTCGATCCTGCGCGAGCCGCGCGTGGGACGCGTCGCGCAGCTGGTCGACGAGGCGCTGCAGCGCGAGCCGGCGGACCCGCCCGCCGGCGCCCGCTCGGGGCGCTGACGCGCCGCTGACCGCGCGCCGCCCGGCCGGACCGGGCGGTGCGCGGCGCTACCGTGGGCGCCGTGCCGGCCGCTCCCGCAGTCCCCGACGACAGCCCGGCCGGTCTCCGGGCGGCCCGCCCGGCCTTCCAGGTCCACCTCGACAACTTCGAGGGCCCCTTCGACCTGCTGCTGGGCCTGATCACCAAGCACCAGCTCGACGTCACCGAGGTCGCCCTGTCGGCCGTCACCGACGAGTTCATCGCCCACCTGCGCGCGGCCACCGCCCGCGAGGAGGAGTTCGACCTCGACGAGGCCAGCGAGTTCGTCCTCGTCGCCGCCACCCTGCTCGACCTCAAGGCGGCGCGGCTGCTGCCGGCCGCCGACGTGGAGGACCCCGAGGACCTCGCCCTGCTGGAGGCGCGGGACCTGCTGTTCGCGCGCTTGCTGCAGTACCGCGCCTACAAGCGCGTCGCCGAGCTGCTCGCCGAGCGTCACGCGCGCGCCTCGCGCAGCGTGCCGCGCGCGGTCGCGGTGGAACCGCGCTTCGAGCGCCTGCTGCCCGAGCTGGTCCTCACCGTCACCCCCGAGCAGCTGGCGGCGATCGCGGCGCGCGCGCTGACGCCCCGCCCGGTGCCGCTGGTGGCGCTGGACCACCTGCACGCCAGCGCGGTCAGCGTGCGCGACGAGGCCGGCGTGGTCGTGGCGCGGCTGCGCGCGCGGGGGGCGGCCACCTTCGCCGACCTGGTGGCGGACGCGGGCGACGGCGAGCACGGCGTGCTGGTGCGGGTGGCGCGGTTCCTGGCGGTGCTGGAGCTGTTCCGCGAGCGGCGGGTGCGCCTGGAGCAGGAGGAGGCCCTCGGGGTGCTGCTCGTGCGCTGGGACGCCGACGCGGTGGACGCGGACGGTGCCGGTGACGGCGTGCCGGCCGGCGTGGACGAGTTCGACGGCACCGGGCCGGACGCGTGAGCGAGGGGGAGGACGTGGCGCAGGACGTGGCCGACGGCGTGCGGGACGACGTGCGGGACGGCGGGGCCGACGACGCGGGCCGGCGCCTGCGGGCGTCGCTGGAGGCGGTGCTCATGGTCGCCGACGAGCCGGTGCGCGCGGAGTCGCTGGCGCGCGCGACGGGGGAGTCGGCCGACGAGGTGGACCTGCTGCTGCGCGAGCTGGCCGGCGAGTACGCCGAGCAGGGCCGCGGGTTCGAGCTGCGCGAGACGTCGACGGGCTGGCGGGTGTACTCGCGCCCGGAGCACGCCGAGGTCGTCGAGGCGTTCCTGCTGGACGGGCAGACGGCGAAGCTGACGCAGGCGGCGCTGGAGACCCTCGCGATCGTCGCCTACCGCCAGCCCGTCAGCCGCTCGCGCGTGGCGGCCGTGCGCGGGGTCAGCGTCGACGGCGTGGTCCGCACGCTGCTCACCCGCGGCCTGGTCCGCGAGGTGGGCGTGGAGGCCACCTCGGGCGCCACGCTGTACGGCACCACGGAGGAGTTCCTGCAGCGGATGGGGCTGGACAGCCTCGACGACCTGCCCGCGCTCGCCCCGTTCCTGCCCGAGGAGGTCGGCCCGGAGGACCTGGACCCGCCGGAGGTCCTCGCCCCGCCCGCCGTCCAGCCCGCCGGCCCGCCGCCGGACGGGGGGGCCACCGCGATGGGGGAGGATGGTGCCCCGGCCGGTGCCGCCGCGGCGCCGGGCGCCGAGGGCCCCGAGAGCCCCGGCGGACCCGAGAACCCCACGTCCCAGGAGGACCGATGAGCCCGTCCGCGCCCCGAGGAGGCGGTGGCCCGCGCCGCTCCGGCGGCCGCGGCGCCGCGGGGGGCGGCCGCCCGTCCCGCGGGTCCGCCGCCCGCCCCGCCCGCAGCACCGGCGGCGGCAAGCCGCCGCGCGAGCGCCGCGGCGCCGCCAAGCGGATGACCGACGAGATCGCGCCCGCGCCGCAGCCGCCCCGTCGCGGTCCCGGCGCCGGCGCGCCCCGCGGCGGGCAGGTGCACGACCCCGAGGGCGTGCGGCTGCAGAAGGTGCTGGCGATGGCCGGCGCCGGTTCCCGCCGCGCCTGCGAGGAGATGATCGCCGCCGGCCGCGTCACGGTGGACGGCGAGGTCGTCACCGAGCTCGGCGTGCGCATCGACCCGCGCACGCAGGTCGTGCACGTGGACGGCCTGCGCTTCGCCGTCGACGACGACCTCGTCTACATCGCCGTCAACAAGCCCAAGGGCGTCGTCTCGACGATGTACGACGAGCAGGGCCGCCTGAACCTCGCCGACATGGTCGGCCCGCGCGAGGAGCGCCTGTTCCACGTCGGCCGCCTCGACATGGACACCGAGGGCCTCATCCTGCTCACCAACGACGGGGCCCTGGCGCACCGCCTGCAGCACCCCTCCTACGGGGTGCCCAAGACGTACCTGGCGGAGGTGCGCGGGCCGGTCAAGCGCGACCTGGGCAAGGCGCTGCGCGAGGGCGTGGAGCTGGAGGACGGCCCCGTGGCCGTCGACTCCTTCCGGCTGGTGGACTCCAAGCCCGGTTACGCGCTCGTCGAGGTCGTCCTGCACGAGGGCCGCAAGCACGTCGTGCGCCGCCTGCTGGAGGCCGAGGGGTACCCGGTGCTGCGGCTGGTGCGCACGCAGCTGGGCCCGATCGTCCTGGGCGACCTGAAGCCGGGCAAGAACCGCCGCCTGACGCGCGGTGAGCTGCAGCAGTTGATGGCGGTCGCCGGGCTCTGAGCCCGGGGTCGGTACGGTGAGCGCGTGGCGGTGCGGGCGGTCCGGGGTGCGGTGCAGGTGGACGTCGACGAGCGGGACGAGGTCCTGGCGGCGACGCGGGAGCTGGTCACCGAGGTGGTGCGGCTCAACGAGCTGGACCTCGAGGACTTCATCAGCGTGATCTTCACCTCCACCGCCGACCTCGTCTCGGAGTTCCCGGCCGTCGCGGCGCGCGAGCTCGGCATGGGCGACGTGCCGCTGATGTGCGCGCGGGAGCTGGAGATCGAGGGGTCCATGCCCCGGGTCATCCGCCTCATGGCGCACGTGGAGACGTCCCGCACGCGCGCGCAGGTGCGCCACGTGTACCTGCGCGGCGCGGTGGCCCTGCGCCGCGACATCGCCCAGTGACCGCCTCGTGACGCTCGACGCGTCCGCACCGGCGGGCACCAGCGGCACCGTCCGCGTCGTCGGCTCCGGCCTGCTGGGCGCCTCGGCGGGGCTGGCGCTGCGCGCGCGCGGCGTCGACGTCGTGCTGGAGGACACCTCCCCGACGGCGGCGGCCCTGGCCCGCGACATGGGCGCCGGGCGGCTCGCCTCCCCGGACGACGACCCGGCCGTGGTCCTCGTGGCCGCCCCGCCCGACGTGGTCGCCGGGGTCGTGGCCGACGAGCTGGCCGCCCACCCGCGCGCCGTGGTCACCGACGTGGCCAGCGTCAAGGGCGGGTTGCTGACCGAGCTGCGCGCCCGCGGCGCGGACCTGACCCGCTACGTGGGCGGGCACCCGATGGCCGGGCGGGAGCGCTCCGGCGCCGTCGCCGCCCGCTCGGACCTGTTCGCCGGGCGGCCCTGGGTGGTCGCCGCCGGCCCCGACGCGGCCCCCGAGGCGGTCACCGTGGTGCGCCGGCTGGCGCTGGACTGCGGCGGGGTGCCCGTGGACATGCCCGCCGACGAGCACGACGAGGCGGTGGCCGTGGTCTCGCACGCTCCGCAGGTGGCCGCCAGCCTGGTCGCGGCGCGGCTGCGCGACGCCCCCGAGCGCGCCGTCGGGCTGGCCGGGCAGGGCCTGCGGGACGTCACGCGCATCGCCGGCAGCGACCCCGTCCTGTGGGCGCAGATCCTCGCCGCCAACGCCGGCCCCGTCGCCAGCGTGCTGGAGCAGGTGCGCGACGACCTGGAGGAGGTCGTCGCGGCGCTGCGCTCGCTGGAGGTGGACCCGACCGCGGCGGGCGCGCGCGGGCGGCTGGCCCGGGCGGTCGCCGACGGCCGCGCCGGGCGTGAGCGCATCCCCGGCAAGCACGGCAGCGCGCCGGTCGTCTACGCCACCGTCGTCGTCGTGGTGCCCGACCGCCCGGGGGAGCTGGCCCGGCTGCTGGCCGACGTGGGCTCGGCCGGGGTGAACCTGGAGGACCTGCGGCTGGAGCACTCCGAGGGCCAGCCCGTCGCCCTGGCCTCCGTGGACGTCGTCCCGGCCGCCGCCGAGCCGCTGGAGGCGGCGCTCCGCGAGCGCGGCTGGACCGTGCCCCGCTGAGGTCTTCACCGAGCACCCCGCCGGGCCCCTGCCGGGACGGCGGCGTCCCGGCCGTCGTCTAACCTCGAGCCCGTGCCCACCCCCCGCGACACCTCCTCCACCGCGCGCGCGGACGCCCCCGGCGGCGCGGCCCCCGCACCGGGTACGCCCGTGGTCGTGGCCGTCGACGGCCCCTCGGGCTCGGGCAAGTCCAGCGTCAGCCGCGCCGCGGCCCGCGCGCTGGGCGTGGCGTTCCTCGACACCGGCGCCATGTACCGGGCGGTGACGTGGTCGGCACTGCGCGCCGGCGTCGACCTGGCCGACGGCGACGCGGTCGCCGCGCACGTGCGCGCGGTCGCGCTGCGGATGGGCACCGACCCCGCCGCGCCCGGCGTGGCCGTGGTCGGCGCCGACGGCGCGGAGGAGGACGTGAGCGCCGCCGTGCGCACGCCGGAGGTGACCGCCGCGGTCAGCGCGGTCGCCGCGGTGCCGGCGGTGCGCGCGGACCTCGTGCTGCGCCAGCGGGCCCTGGTCGAAGCGGCCTGCGCCGCTCCCGCGCCGGGCGCGCGCGCCGGGGTGGTGGCCGAGGGCCGCGACATCACCACCGTGGTGGCGCCGGAGGCCGACGTGCGGGTGCTGCTGACCGCCGACGAGTCGGTGCGGCTGGCCCGCCGGGCCCGGCAGGACGTCGGCAGCGCGGACACCGCCGCCCTGGAGTCGGTGCGGCGCGCCGTCGTCGAGCGCGACGCGGTCGACGCGCGCACGACGGCGTTCACGACGGCAGCCGACGGGGTCACGACGCTGGACTCCACCCACCTGGACTTCGAGGGCACCGTCGCGGCCCTGCTGCAGCTGGTCGCCGAGCGCACGGGCCTGCGCCCGGCAGAGGGCGCGGCCCGGTGAGCGCGGTGAGCGCCCCGGGGTTCGTGCCCCGCGAGCCGCAGGCGTGGACGCGCTGGATCGGCACTGCCCTGGCGCGCGGCGTGTGGGCCGGGAAGGTCCACGGCGCGCACCACGTGCCGGCCACCGGCCCGGTGCTGTTCGCCGCCAACCACGCCTCGATCGTCGACGGCCCCCTGCTGTACGGGGTGGCGCCGCGGCCGGCGCACTTCCTCGTCAAGCAGGAGATGTTCCGGGCCGACCAGTCGCTGCCCGGCCGCGTCGTCGGCTGGGCGCTGCTGCGCGCCGGCCAGATCCCCATCGACCGCACCCGCGGCGACCGCGAGGCCCTGCAGGCGGTGCTGCAGGTGCTGGCCGACGGCGGGGCCGCCGGGGTGTTCCCCGAGGGCACGCGCGGGCGCGGGGACGCGTCCTCGGTGCGCTCGGGCATCGCGTGGATCGCGCTGAAGTCCGGGGCGCCCGTCGTGCCGGTGGCGTGCCTGGGCGCCCACCGGCCGGGGCAGCGCAGCGGTCTGCCGCCGCTGCGCCGCCGGCTGCACTTCTGCTTCGGCGAGCCGTTCCGCGTCGAGCAGGAACCCGGCGTCCCGGGGCGCGTGGCGCTCGCCCGGGCCGTCGACCAGGTGCGCGAGGAGCTGTCCGCGCACGTGCTGGAATCATTGCAGCGCACCGGTGTGCAGCTGCCCGAGGAGGTGGACGCCGACGAGCTGGGGCTCGGGGACATGGCGTCCGACGACGTGCCGGGAGGCCGACCGTGACCGACGAGACGACCCCCGCACCCGAGGCGGACGACGCGAACGTCGAGACCGCGCTGCGCGCCGGTCTGGAGGAGTACGACCTCTCCCCGGAGGACGTCGCGCTGCTGGAGTCCGGTGGCCCCGGCGAGGCCGAGGAGGGCGCCCGCGCCCCGCTGCCGGTGCTGGCCGTCGTCGGGCGGCCCAACGTGGGCAAGTCCACGCTGGTCAACCGGATCCTGGGCCGGCGCGAGGCCGTCGTGGAGGACGTGCCCGGGGTGACGCGCGACCGCGTGACCTACCCGGCGTCCTGGGCGGGCCGCGACTTCACGCTGGTGGACACCGGCGGCTGGGAGCAGAAGGTCGAGGGCATGGCGGCGCAGGTCGCCGAGCAGGCCGAGGTGGCCGTCGAGCTGGCCGACGCCGTGATGTTCGTCGTGGACGCCACCGTGGGCGCCACGGCCACCGACGAGCAGGTCGTGCGGCTGCTGCGCCGCTCCGGCCGGCCCGTGGTCCTGGTGGCCAACAAGGTCGACGGCCCCCGCCAGGAGGCCGACGCCACCGAGCTGTGGTCGCTGGGCCTGGGCGAGCCGTACCCGGTCTCGGCGCTGCACGGGCGCGGCACGGGCGACGTCCTGGACGCGGCCGTGAAGCTGCTGCCGGCCGTCTCGGCCGTCGGCGGGGCCGCGCCGTCCGGCGGCCCGCGCCGGGTGGCGCTGCTGGGCCGGCCCAACGTCGGCAAGTCGAGCATGCTCAACAAGCTCGCCGGCTCCGACCGCGTCGTCGTGCACCCGACGGCGGGCACGACCCGCGACCCCGTCGACGAGCTCATCGAGCTGGGCGGGCGCACGTGGCGCTTCGTGGACACCGCGGGCATCCGCCGGCGCGTGCACCTGACGCGCGGGGCGGACTTCTACGCCTCGCTGCGCACGCAGGCGGCGCTGGAGAAGGCCGAGGTGGCCGTCGTGCTGCTGGACGCCAGCCAGCCGATGAGCGAGCAGGACGTGCGCATCGTCTCCACCGTCGTGGAGTCCGGGCGCGCCCTCGTGCTGGCCTACAACAAGTGGGACCTGACGGACGAGGAGCGCCGGCACTACCTGGAGCGCGAGATCGAGCGCGAGCTGGTGCAGACGACGTGGGCGCCGCGCGTGAACGTCTCGGCGATGACTGGGAGGCACCTGGAGCGGCTCGTGCCGGCGCTGGACACGGCGCTGGAGTCTTGGGACACCCGCGTGCCGACGGGGCGGCTGAACAGCTTCCTCGGCCAGGTCGTGGCCGCCCACCCGCACCCGGTCCGGGGCGGCAAGCAGCCGCGCATCCTCTTCGGCACGCAGGCCTCCACGCGCCCGCCGCGGTTCGTCGTCTTCGCCACGGGGTTCCTGGAGGCCGGCTACCGCCGCTTCCTGGAGCGCCGCCTGCGCGAGGAATTCGGCTTCACCGGCAGCCCCATCGAGCTGAGCGTGCGGGTGCGGGAGAAGCGGCGGCGGTGAGGTAGGGTTCTACCCGGCTCGGCCACCCCGATGGGGTGCGCAGGAGCCATCGGGCTGTGGCGCAGCTTGGTAGCGCACTTGACTGGGGGTCAAGGGGTCGCAGGTTCAAATCCTGTCAGCCCGACAGGTTCGTCCGGAACGGGCGTCGTCCAGGGGACGGCGCCCGTTCCGCGTTCCCGGGCGCTCAGCGCTCCCGCTGCCCGGCCAGGCGCAGGACGAGGTCCAGCCCCACCGGGGTGCCCGCCCGGTGCCGGCGCACGGCGTCCGGCCCGGCGGCCCGCACGACGGCGCGCAGCACGAGGGCCACCACGACGGCGTCGTCGGCGTACCCGAGGACGGGCACGACGTCGGGCACGAGGTCGAACGGCAGCGCCAGGTACCCCAGCAGCAGGACGAGGTGGACGCGCACCCGCCGGGGCAGGGCGCGGTCGGCGGCCAGGGAGCGCACCAGGCGCAGCAGGTCCGGCAGCAGGCGCAGCGCCTCGCGCAGCGTCGCCTCCGGCGGGCTCAGGCGCCACAGCAGCAGCAGGGCCAGCGCGTACACGAGCAGCAGCCCCGCCAGCGCGCCCAGCACCGCCGGGACCCACCCGATCACGCCGGCCCCGGCGGCACGAGGTGGTGGCGCGCGGCGTCCGTCACGGCGCGCGTCACCGCGTCCAGCGCGGGCGAGCGCAGCTTCCACTGCTGCCAGTGCAGGGCGACGTCCACCGCCCCGGCCGGGTCCAGCACGACCAGGCCCGAGCGCTCGTCCGGGCCGCCGGCGCCGACCTGCAGGTCCGGCAGCATCCCCCAGCCCATGCCGAGGTGGACCGCTGCGAGGAAGTCCGCCGAGGCGGGCACGTGGTGCACGGGCGGGGCGGCGTCGGGGCCGGCGACCCGGCGCAGCCAGCGGTGCTGCAGGTCGTCGGCGCGGTCGAAGACGACGACGGGCGCTGTGGCCAGGGCGCCGGCCAGCGCAGCCGGGCCCGGCGGTGCGGTGAGCGCGCCGGGCAGCCACCGGCGGGCGAAGGCCGCCGAGGCCACCGGCCGGTAGCGGACAGCGCCCAGCGCCGTCACCGAGCAGCCGGCCACGGGGTCGGGCTCCGTGGTGACCGCCGCCACGACGGTGCCGTCGCGCAGGAGGTCCGCCGTGCGGCCTTCGTCGTCGCGGTGCAGGTCCAGGGCCACCGAGCCCGCCAGGGGGGCGAGGGCCGGCAGCACCCACGTGGCCAGGGAGTCGGCGTTCACCGCGATCGGCAGCGTCGGCACGGAGGGCCCGGGCCTCGGGGCGCCGTGCGCGCCGCCCAGCTCGGCGAGCGCGTCGGTGCTCAGCAGCTCGACCTGCCGGGCCAGGCGCAGGAGGACCTGCCCGGACTCCGTGACCCGCACCGGGCGGCTGCGCACCAGCAGGACGCGGCCGGTGGCGACCTCCAGAGCGCGCAGCCGCTGGCTGACGGCCGAGGGCGTCACGTGCAGGACGCGCGCGGCGGCCTCCAGGCTGCCCTCGTCCACCGCGGCGCGCAGCGCCCGCAGCTGACCCAGGTCGACGTCCGGTGCCGGGTCCACGGAAGCGATGCTAAGGCTGCGACAGGAACGTGAGCTGGGCTTCAGGAGCACCGGCTCCTACGGTCGCCGGGTGGTCCCCGCCCTGCTCGCCGCCGCCTCCGGCCTCGGCCTCGGCCTGTCCCTCATCGTCGCGATCGGCGCGCAGAACGCCTTCGTGCTGCGCCAGGGGCTGCGCGCGCAGCACGTCGGGCTGGTCGTGGCGGTGTGCGCGTTCTCGGACGTCGTCCTCATCGCCGCCGGCACGGCCGGCGCCGGGGCCCTCGTGGGCGCCCGTCCCGCCCTGCTGGACGCCGTGCGCCTGGCCGGAGCCGCCTTCCTCGCCGCCTACGCGGTCCTGGCCGCCCGGCGGGCCGTGCGCCCCGGCGCGCTCGAGGCCGCGGGCACCGCGCCGCCCGCGTCGGCGGGCGCCACCGCCGCCACCGCGCTGGCCCTGACCTGGCTGAACCCGCACGTCTACCTCGACACCGTCGTCCTGCTCGGCTCGGTGGCGCAGTCCCACGCGGGGCGGCAGTGGTGGTTCGCCGGCGGCGCCGCGGTCGCCAGCGCGCTGTGGTTCACCGCCCTCGGGCACGGCGCCGCCCGGCTGCGCCCGGTGTTCGCCCGGCCCGCCGCCTGGCGCGTCCTGGACGCCGGCGTCGCCGTCGTCATGGCGCTGCTCGCGCTGTCCCTGCTGCGGGCGGCCCTCTGACGCCCGCTCGGAGCATCCAGCCGGCCGCCCGCCGTGCCGACGTCCCGGGGAGGAGAAGGGGGGACCGGCGTGGAGCTGCTGATGGGCGCTGCCTTCGTGCTGTCCGCCGCCGTCTGCGCCCGCACGGGCGTGGTCGCGTGGCGACGGCGCTCCTCGACCCCGGCGGCCACCGCGCTGGCTGCCGCGATGGCGGGGCTGACCTGGTGGTCGGCGTGCAACGCGGTCGTGCAGCTGGCCGCCGCGCCGCTCGTGCAGTCGACCGCGGTGCGCTGCTCCCTGCTGGGCGTGTGGGTCGTCGTGACGGCGCTGCACCTGCTGTGCCGCACCCTGGTCGACCCGCACGTGCGGTTGCGTCCGGCGACCCGGTGGGTCCTGGCGGCCGTCCCGTCGCTGCTCGCCGCCACCCTGGTGGCCGACGCCGCCGGCGCGGGCACCGCCTGGTACACCCGGCTGGCACCGGTCGACGGGCGGATGTCCTTCGCGTTCGGGCCGCTGTTCTGGGTGCACAGCGCCTACTGCTACACGGTCCTGGCCGGCGGCCTGGCCGTGCTGGTGCGCGCCTGGTGGTCGGCCGCGGCCGCGCTGCGCCCCCAGTTCACCGCCGTCCTGCTGAGCGCGCTCGTGCCCGTGGCCGGGAACCTCGTGACCGTGGCGCGCCCGGACCTGGTGGGCGGGCAGGACGTCACGCCGCTGCTCTTCGCCGTCACCGGTCTGCTGTGCGCCCGGGCGGTGCTGCACCGGGGCCTGCTGCAGGTGGTGCCCGTGGCGCGGCACGTCGTCGTGGACACCATCGCCGACGGGGTCCTCGTCGTCGACGCGGCCGGGCACGTCGTGGACGCCAACCCCGCCGCGCGCGAGCTCGCCCGGCGCGTGCGACCGGACGTGGAGGCGGACCTCGTGGGCCTGGCCGCCGACCGCGTCCTCGGCCCGGACCAGCTGGGCGACCTGCCCGGCGGGGCCTCGCGACGCACCGTCGAGGCGCGGCCGGGCCTGCACCTGGACGTGCGCACCACCCTCGTCTCCGACCGGCGCGGCCGCTCGCTGGGCCGGGTCGTCGTGGTGCGCGACGTCAGCGAGGCCGTGGGCGCCACGACGCGCCTGCGCGAGCAGCTCGCCGAGATCGACCGGCTGCGCGCGCAGCTGGCCGAGGAGTCGGTGCGCGACCCGCTGACCGGCCTGCACAACCGCCGCTTCCTCGACGGCGCGCTGGCCGCGGCGCTGCGCGAGGCGCAGGACACCGGGCGCCCGGTGGCCCTGCTCGTCATCGACGTCGACCACTTCAAGCGCGTCAACGACACCCACGGCCATCCCGTGGGCGACGCCGTCCTCGTGGCGGTCGCCGGTGCCCTGCGGGCCTGCGCGCGCTCCGGCGACGTGGTCGCCCGCTTCGGCGGGGAGGAGTTCGTCCTCGTCCTGCCCGGCGTCCCGGCGCCCGCCGCGCGCGAGCGCGCCGAGGACGTGCGCCGCCGCTGCGCCGCCCTCGAGGTGCCCGTCGCCGCCGCGCCCGCGGAGGCGGTGCGCCCCACGGTGTCCGTGGGCGTCGCCGTCCACGACGCCGCGGCCGCCGGGGACGCGGCCGCCCTGCTGGCGGCGGCCGACCGGGCGCTGTACGCGGCCAAGGCCGCCGGGCGCGACCGCGTCCGCGTCGACGCGGCGGTGGCGTCGGCGTCCTGACGGACCGGCCGGCGGACCGGCCGCCGGGCGCTCACGACCGCCGTGGGTAGGGTCGCAGCGTGCCGGAGGACGGGTCGCAGCAGCGGGTGGGCGCGCCCGGCCCGCCGGACGGCGGCGGGCTGCGCGTCGCCGACGCCTGCAAGACGTACGGCTCCGGGCCGGGCGCGACGACGGCGCTGAGCCACGTCGACCTCGACGTGCCCCGCGGCCGGTTCGTCAGCGTCATCGGGCCCTCCGGCTGCGGCAAGTCGACCCTGCTGCGGCTGGTGGCCGGGCTGGAGCAGCCGGACGCGGGGACCGTGTCGGTGTGCGGCGAGCCGCCGGCGCGCGCCGCGGAGCGCAAGATGGTCGGCTTCGTCCCGCAGGTGCCGGCCCTGCTGCCGTGGCTGGACGTGCTGGGCAACGTGCGCGTGCTGGACCGGGTGAACCGCCGCGCCCCGCGGCGCGCCGGCCGGGGCGGCGCACCGGTGGACCCGGTGGCCCTGCTGGAGCGCCTCGGGCTGGGCGGGCTGCTGCACCGGCGCCCCCACGAGCTGTCCGGCGGGCAGCGCCAGCGCGCCGCCATCGCGCGGGCGTTCGCGCTGCGCCCGGACGTCCTGCTCATGGACGAGCCGTTCTCGGCCCTGGACGAGTTCACGCGCGAGGCGGTCCAGCTGCAGCTGCTCGACGTGTGGCAGGAGCACCGCACCACGGTCCTGTTCGTCACCCACTCGGTCAGCGAGGCGGTCCTGCTCTCGGACACCGTCGTCGTCATGGCCCGTCCGGGCCGCGTCGAGGCCGTGCTGGAGGTGGAGCTGTCCCGCCCCCGCCACCACGACCAGCTGGACTCGGCGGCCATGCACGAGATGGAGCACCGGGTGCGGGTCGCGCTGGGCTCGGCGTGGACGCAGGACGGGGCCCGGGACGTGCGGGACGCACCGCCGGCCGGTGCCGCCCGGTGAGGTCCGCCCTGCACCCGCGCACGTGGGTGCCCACCGTCGTCGCGCTGCTCGCGGCGGGCGCCGTCTGGACGCTCGTGGCCCGCGACAACCCCTACGTGCTGCCGCGGTTGTCGGCGGTGGGTTCCGAGCTGGCCGGTGACCCCGGGTTCTACGCGGCCAACGCGGCCACGACCCTCGGCGAGGCGCTGCTGGGCCTGCTGGTGGGCGCCGTCGCCGCGTTCTGCCTGGGGGTGGCGGTCTCGGAGTCCGCGCTGCTGCGCCGCGCCGTCATGCCGCTGGCCGTCGTGCTCAACGTGACCCCCGTGGTGGCGGTCGTGCCGGCGCTCATCGTGGCGTTCGGGTTCGGGATGACCCCGAAGGTCGTCGTCACCGCGCTCGTCGTGTTCTTCCCGGTGCTGATGAACACCACGACGGGGCTGCGGTCGGTGCCGCGGCCGGTGCTGCAGGTGTTCGGCACGGTCGCCGCGAGCAGGCTGGACGTCCTGCTGCGGGTGCGGGTGCCGTACGCGCTGCCGTACCTGTTCTCGGCGCTGCGGGTCGCCTTCCCGCTGTCGCTGGTGGGCGCGGTCGTCGCCGAGCTGCTGGCCGCCGGGGCGACCCGCGGACTGGGCACCGTCATCAGCGTGGCGTCCTCGAACTCCCAGCTGGGCACGGTGTGGGCGGCGATCGCGTGCCTGGCCCTGCTGGGGGCGCTGCTGCTGCTGCTCGTGAGCACCGTCGAGCGGCGCGTGCTGGGATGGCACGAGTCGCAGCGCCCGACGTGACGACCGCCCGGACCCCCGGACCCCCGCACCCCGACCCAGGAGCAGCCGTGCCGCCCACCCCCCGTCCCGCGCCCGCCCGCCGCCGCGGCGCCGCGCTCGCCGGTGCCCTGAGCGCCGCCCTGCTGCTCGCCGCCTGCGGCGGTGGTGGCGGTGGGGAGGGGGACGGCGGAGCGCCCCCGGCCGAGCGCGCCGAGCAGGGCTCGGCGGTCGGCGAGGAGCGCTGCGCGGCCAACCGGGAGGCGGGGACGGTCACCTACGTCACCGGCTACCAGTTCCAGGCCTCGGCCAGCATCCTCGACCCGGTGGCCGCGGAGGCGCTGGGGTACTTCGACGCCGTGTGCCTGGACGTGCAGCTGCAGCCGGGCACGGGGGAGACGGCGCAGAACGCGCAGCTGGTGGCCGCCGGCACCGCGCAGGTCAGCTCCATCGCCGGCAACGCCGACGTCCTCGTCAACGTCGCCAACGGCGTGGACGTCACGGCCGTGGCCACGTTCGGGCACGTGCCCGTGGCCACCCTGATGACGGGCCCGGAGGTCACCTCGCTGGGGCAGCTGGAGGGCACCACGCTGGGCCACAAGGGCGCCCTGCCGGTCACGATCGAGGCGATGTTGCGCGCCGACGGCGTGGACGTGGACCGCGTCACGCAGGTCGTCGTCGGCTACGACCCGACCGTCCTGGTGCGCGGGCAGGTGCAGTCGCTAACCGGGTACAAGTCCAACGAGCCGCTGACCCTGGCCGAGCTGGGCGAGGAGGTCGTGCAGTGGGACCCGGAGGACTACGGGGTGCCGGGCTCGATCGCCACGACGATCGTGAACCCGGCGTTCCTGGCCGAGCACCGCACGGCCGTGGAGGACTTCCTGCGCGCCCAGCTGCGCGCGTACTCCTACTGCGAGGAGAACGCCGCCGAGTGCGTCGGCTACGCGGCCGAGCGCGCGCAGGCCGGGTACGACGAGGAGCACAACGCCGCGGTGTGGGAGGTCGAGAGCGGGCTGGTCGACTCCTCCCTGCCCGACGGGCAGCCGCTGGGCACGCTGGACGAGGAGCTGATGAGGACCGAGGCGGAGTTCCTCGTCCAGATGGGCCAGATCCCCGCGGCGCCGGACCCGGCCTCGTTCACCGACCCCGACGTCGTGCCCGCGCTGTACGACGGGGCGGGCGAACTCGTGTGGCCGGTGCCGTGAGCGCGTCCGGGGCCGGTACCGAGTTCGGGGTGTTCCTGCCGGTCGCCAGCGGCGGCTGGATCGTCTCCGACACCGCGCCGCGCCCGCCGGCCACCTACGAGCACAACAAGCGCGCCGCCCTGCTCGCCGAGGAGGCGGGCATGGACTTCGTCATGTCGATGGCCAAGTGGCGCGGGTACGGCGGGCGCACCGACCACTGGGGCGAGACGCTGGAGTCGGTGACGCTCATGGCGGCGCTGGCCGAGGCCACCGAGCGGGTCGGCGTGTGGGCGACGGTGCACACGAACCTCGTGCACCCGGCCGTGGCGGCCAAGGTGTTCGCCACCCTCGACCAGGTCTCCGGCGGGCGGGCGGGCCTGAACGTCGTCGTCGGCGCCTACGAGCGGGAGTTCTCGCAGATGGGGCTGTGGGACGCCGCGCAGGGCCACGCGGACCGCTACCGGATGACCGACGAGTGGATGCGGCTGGTCGACCGGTTGTGGACCGAGCCGTCGGTGACCGCGCGGGGGGAGTTCTTCACGCTGGACGACTGCACCTCGCGCCCGCACCCCGCGCGCCGGCCGCGGGTGGTCAGCGCCGGGCGCTCGGCGGCCGGGCTGGCGTTCCAGGCCGAGCACTGCGACGGCTCGTTCCTCACCGCCGAGGACGTCGAGGGGCTGCGGGTGGCCGCGGCGCAGGTGCGGCGCCTGGCCGCCGAGCGGGGGCGCAGCATCCGCACGTACGCGATGCTCACCGTGGTCCTGGACGAGACCGACGCCGCCGCGCGGCGCCGGTTCGCCGAGTACGGCCGCGGGTACGACCGCGAGGCCATCACCGCGATGAAGCTGTCGTGGGGCCTGCCGCTGGAGCGGGCGATGTCGATGACCGCCGGCGACGAGGCGCACGAGGCGTTCCAGACGGCCGTCGTCGTGGGCGGGCCCGACCTCGTCGTGGAGCAGGTGCTCGAGCACGTCGGGGCCGGCGGGCTGGACGGGCTGATGCTCGTCTTCCCCGACTACCTCGCCGACCTGCCGGTGTTCGGCGAGGCCGTCCTGCCGCGCCTGCGCTGAGCGCCCGGGGACGTCCCGGGCGCCCAGCGGCGGGCGTCAGGCGGCGGGCGCGGGGAAGGCGTAGGTGACGCGGTCGGTGGAGGTGGCCGTGGCCATCACCGCGTCGTCGACCAGGCTGCGGCGCTGGGTGGTCAGGGAGTCCACGCTCCAGCGGGCGAACCCGGCGGTGGTGCCGCCCGCGCAGCCCAGGCCCGCCAGGTCGCCGGCGCGGTCGCGCAGGACGGCCCGCAGGACCACGTCGGCGGTGAGGGTCACGGGGGCGGGGTTCGCGTCGGCGACGGCGTAGACGGCGTCGGGGGAGGAGCGGAACGGCCCGGCGGCGGTGTCGCCGATCGCGACGCGGCCCAGGTCCCGGACGGTGCCGGCGACGGCGGTGCCCCGGGCGTCGAAGCAGGCGGCGCTGAGGGTCCCGGACAGCCGCGAGGAGACGTAGCTGGGGCGGGTGGACGGCCCCAGGGTGCTGCGCACGCTCACCCAGCGGTCGCTGCCGGTGCCGGCGACGACGACCTCGCTGGAGACGGTGGCGCTCCCGGCGCGGGGGGTCAGCGTGCGCTCGAGGCGGTTGTTCCGCTCGTCGGACTCGGCGATGCGGCGCGCGTCGTCCACCTCGGCGGTGATGCGGTGCGCGCCGGCGGTGGCGGTCCAGACGGCGGTGGCGGCCGGGCCGCCGTTGGCGGTGACGGTGCGGCTCGCGCCGGGCGCCAGCGCCGCGGTGGAGGAGTCCGACCAGGTGGTCATGACGCCGTCGACCTTGAACTGCACACCGTGCACGACCCCGGCCGGGGTGGCGGCGGTGCCGCGGTTGGCGATGGTGGCGCGGAAGGTGACGGGCGCGCCGACGACGGGCGAGGACGGCCCCCAGGAGACGGCCGTGACGACGAGGTCGGGCGCGCCGGCGGCGGACGCGGGTGCGGCACCGGCCAGGGCGCCCGCGGCGACGAGGGCGCCGGCGGTGGCGGCCAGGGCGCGGGTCCGGCGGGCGCTCGTGCGGGTGCTGGTGCGGCTCTTCAGCGTGCTCATGGTGTTCCTCCCGTGGCGCGGTGGCGCCTTCCGGCCGTCGCCCCCCGGTGACGGTCCGCGACCGACTGTGAGGCCGTCGGGGGACGCCGCACAAGCGAGTCACCCGTTTCGCTCACCCCCGGTGACCGAAGTTGCTCCGAACGGGTGAGCGAGTGGGGGACCTAGACTCGACCCGCCATGTCGGACGCCCCCTCCCGCCGCCCCTCGCGCCGTCGCCCCTCCCGCTCCCGCCCGGACTCCCGGGGCGCTCCCCGGGGAGCCGGCCGCCCGCTGCCCGCCGACCCGCGCGTCGAGGAGCTCGTGCAGCGCCTGGCGGGTGTCTCGCTGCGCGAGGAGCAGCGGCTGCGCCGGCGCCTGGCCCTGCCCGGCGACCTGGACGAGCTGCTGGCCGACGTGGCGGCGCAGACCGCGGCGGCCGAGGAGCGCACCGCGCGCCGGCGCGCCTCCGTGCCGGTGCTGCGCTACCCCGCCGAGCTGCCCGTCAGCCAGGAGAAGGACCGCATCGCCGCCGCGCTGCGCGAGCACCAGGTCGTCGTCGTGGCCGGGGAGACCGGCTCGGGCAAGACCACCCAGCTGCCCAAGATCGCCCTGGAGGTCGGCCGCGGCGTGCGCGGGCGCATCGGGCACACCCAGCCGCGGCGCATCGCCGCGCGGGCCGTGGCCGAGCGCGTCGCCGAGGAGCTGGGCACCGACCTGGGCCGCGCGCCCGGCTCCCTCGTCGGGTACTCGGTGCGCTTCACCGACGAGGTCGGCGAGGACAACCTCGTCAAGGTCATGACCGACGGCACCCTGCTGGCCGAGGTGCAGCGCGACCCCGAGCTGCTGCAGTACGACACCCTCATCGTCGACGAGGCCCACGAGCGCAGCCTCACCATCGACTTCCTCCTCGGCTACCTCGCGCGGTTGCTGCCGCGCCGGCCCGACCTCAAGCTCGTCATCACCTCCGCCACCATCGAGACCGAGCGCTTCTCCGAGCACTTCGGCGGCGCGCCCGTCCTGGAGGTCTCCGGGCGCACCTACCCCGTCGAGGTCCGCTACCGGCCGCTGGCCGCCGAGGAGCTCGTGGAGGAGCCCGAGGAGGGGGACGACGGCGCCGAGGCGTCCGCGCTGCGCGAGGACGACCGCGACCAGACCGAGGGCGTCCTGGACGCGCTGCGCGAACTGGCCGCCGAGGGCCCCGGTGACGTGCTGGTGTTCCTGCCCGGCGAGCGCGAGATCCGCGAGACCGCCGAGGCCGTGGAGGGGCTGCGCAAGGAGCGGGGGTTCCGCGACCTGGAGGTCCTGCCCCTGTTCGCGCGGCTGTCCGCCGAGGAGCAGCACCGGGTGTTCCGCCCGCACGGCGGCCGGCGCGTGGTGCTGTCCACCAACGTGGCCGAGACGTCCCTGACGGTGCCCGGCATCCGCTACGTCGTCGACGTCGGCACCGCGCGCATCTCCCGGTACAGCACCCGCACCAAGGTGCAGCGCCTGCCCGTCGAGCGCGTCTCGCAGGCCTCGGCGAACCAGCGGACCGGGCGCTGCGGGCGCGTCGCGGACGGCATCTGCATCAGGCTCTACTCCGAGGCGGACTTCCTCTCCCGCCCCGAGTACACCGACCCGGAGGTGCTGCGCACCAACCTGGCCGCCGTCATCCTGCAGATGGCCTCCCTCGGGCTGGGCGACATCGCCGCGTTCCCGTTCATCCAGCCGCCCGAGCGGCGCGCGGTCGCCGACGGCCTGGCGCTGCTGACCGAGCTGGGCGCGCTGGAGGAGGCCCGGCCGGGCGACCGCGGCCCGCGCCTGACCCGCACCGGCCGCGACCTGTCCCGCCTGCCCATCGACCCCCGCCTGGCCCGGATGGTGCTGGAGGGCGGGCGCAACGGGTGCCTGCACGACGTCCTCGTCGTCGTGGCGGCCCTCAGCGTGCAGGACCCGCGCGAGCGGCCCCTGGAGCAGCGCGAGCGCGCCGCCCAGCTGCACGCCCGGTTCCGCCACGAGCAGTCCGACTTCCTCAGCCTGCTGAACCTGTGGCACCACCTGCGCGCCGAGCAGCGCCGGCTGTCCTCCTCGGCGTTCCGGCGCACCGTCAAGGCGGAGTTCCTGCACTACCTGCGCATCCGCGAGTGGCAGGACACGTACACCCAGCTGCGGCGCATCGCCCAGCGCGAGCTGCGGATGGAGGTCGTCGAACCGGACCCCCTGCCCGAGGCGGAGGCCGTGCCGGACGCCGCGCCCGGTGAGCGGCCGCGCGACCGCTTCGCCGGCCTGTACGACGCCGACGCCGTGCACCGCTCCCTGCTGGCCGGGCTGCTGGGCGGCATCGGCCTGAAGGAGGTGCGCGACGAGCGCCGCCGCGGCCGCGGCGAGCGGCCCGCGCAGCAGGAGTACCTGGGCGCCCGCGGCGCCCGGTTCGCCGTGTTCCCCGGCTCGGCGCTGGGCCGGCGCTCGCCCGACTGGGTCGTCGCCGCCGAGCTGGTCGAGACGACCCGCCTGTGGGCGCGCACCGTCGCCGCGATCGACCCGCGCTGGATCGAGCCGCTGGCCGAGCACGTCGTCAAGCGGCAGTACTCCGAGCCGCGCTGGTCGCGCAAGCGCGCCGCCGTCGTGGCCACCGAGCGGGTCACCCTGTACGGGGTGCCGGTCGTCGCCGGGCGCACCGTCGCCTACGGGTCGGTCGACCCGGAGCTGTCGCGGGAGCTGTTCATCCGGCACGCCCTCGTCGAGGGCGACTTCGAGACCCGCCACGAGTTCTTCGCCCGCAACCGCGAGCTGCTCGAGGAGGCCGAGGAGCTGGAGCACCGCGCCCGCCGGCGCGACATCGTCGTCGACGACCAGGCGCTGTTCGACTTCTACGACGCCCGGGTGGGCGCTGAGGTCGTCTCCGGCCGGCACTTCGACACCTGGTGGAAGCGGGTGCGCCGCGAGCAGCCGGAGCTGCTGACGTTCGACCCGGCGATGCTCGTGGCGGACGACGCGGCCGTCAGCGAGGAGGACTTCCCCCGCACCTGGGTGCAGGGCAGCGGGTCCGGGGCGCTGGAGCTGGCCCTGACGTACGTGTTCGAGCCCGGCTCGCCGCAGGACGGTGTGACCGTCGAGGTGCCGCTGGAGGTCGTCAACCGCTTCGACGACCGCGACCTGGCCTGGCAGGTGCCGGGCCTGCGGCACGAGCTGGTGACGGCGCTGGTGCGGGCCCTGCCCAAGCAGCTGCGCAAGAACCTCGTGCCCGCCCCCGACGTCGCGGCGCGGTTCCTGCAGCGCGTCACCCCGCGCGCGGAGGACTTCTGGACCGCGTTCGAGCGGGAGATGCCGCGCCTCGGCGACGGCACCGAGGTATACCTCGAGGACGTCGACCTGGCGAAGGTCCCTGACCACCTGCGCGTCACGTACCGGGTGGTGGCGCCGGACCCCGCGAGCGGGGAGGTGCGGGAGCTGGCGCGGGGCAAGGACTTCGGCGCCCTGCGCGAGCGGCTGGCCGGTCAGGTGCGCGAGACGCTCACCGAGGTCGCCGACGACCTGCAGGTCGACGGCGCGCGCTCGTGGGACGACCTGCCCGAGCGCGTCCCGGAGACCCGCACCAGCGTCGTGCGCGGCGCCGAGGTGACCTCCTGGCCGGCGCTGGTCGACGAGGGCGCCTCGGTGGGCCTGCGCGTGTTCGCCACCGCGGCGGAGGCGCGCCGCGCGCACCGCGACGGCGTTCGCCGGCTGCTCCTGCTCGTGCTGCCCTCGCCGCTGCGCGCCGTGCAGGCCGCTCTGCCCAACGACGCCAAGCTGCTGCTGGCGCGCGCCCCGCACGGCAGCGCCGCCGCCGTCCTGGAGGACTGCCTCGTCGCGACGGTGGGTGAGCTGCTGGACGCCGAGGGCGGGCCCGTCCGCGCGCGCGCGGAGTTCGACGACCTGGCGCGGCGGGTGGGTGCCCGCCTGCCCGCCGCCACGGCCGAGACGGTGCAGCGGACGCTGCGCGTGCTGCGCTCGGCCGCCGAGGTGGAGCGGGCGATGTCGCGGACCACGAGCCTGGCGCTGGTGCCGTCCCTGACCGACGTGCGCGCGCAGTTCACCGGCCTGGTCCACCCCGGGTTCGTCACCGACGCCGGGCCGGCGCGGCTGCCGGACCTGCTGCGCTACCTGCAGGGGATCGGGCGCCGCCTGGCCGCGGTGCCCGACGACCCGCAGCGCGACCGGGTGCGGATGGCCGAGTTCTCCCGCGTGGCCGACGCGTGGGCGGACCGGGTGCGCCGCGCCGGGCCCGTGGTGCCGCGCGAGCTGGCCGACCTGCGCTGGACCCTGGAGGAGCTGCGCCTGCAGCTGTTCGCGCAGGGGGTCGCCACCGCGCACCCGGTCAGCGAGCAGCGGGTCATGCGGGCGCTGGCCGAGATCTCCTGACCCGGTCCGGGTCCTGCCGGAACCGTTGCGCCGCAGCAGGTCCAGTGGGTCGACCGATCCTCGCGCACCTCTTGCACGCGCGCGCCGGGAGTGCTAACACAGTGCTGTGCCGACCGGGCAGGGACCGGCCGGCACGGGGTTCACAGCGCATCTCCTGACGACGACGGAGGTGGTGACGATGCTGATGCGCACCGATCCCTTCCGGGAGCTGGACCGCCTGACGCAGCAGTTCCTGGGGACCACGGCCAGGCCGGCGGTGATGCCGATGGACGCCTGGCGGCGCGGTGACGAGTTCGTCGTGGAGTTCGACCTCCCCGGCGTCGACCCGTCCACCGTGGAGCTCGACGTCGAGCGCAACGTCCTGACGGTGCGGGCGCAGCGGCCCGTGCACGAGGGCACCGACGAGATGATCGCCGCCGAGCGCCCCCGCGGGGTGTTCAGCCGCCAGCTCATCCTCGGCGACAACCTCGACACCGAGCGGATCAGCGCCGGCTACCGCGCGGGCGTCCTCACGCTGCGGGTCCCGGTGGCCGAGAAGGCCAAGCCGCGGCGCATCGAGGTCCAGCACGCCGATGACCAGCAGGCGATCGGCACCTGAGGCCGACCCGGTCGCGGACCTCCTCGTCGACCTGCTGCTGCTCGAGGTCGAGGCGAGGTGGCCGTCCGCGGCCGACGGCGACGGTACTCGGGACGGCGGGGCGGGCGGTGGCGACGACCCGCCCGCCGCTCCCGCGCGGTCCACGGCGCTCGAGGCGCCCGTGCCGGGTGCGCGGAGGTCCGCGGTTCCCGCGCGGACGGTGACCGCCCCCGGCCGCCCGGCCGGGAGGCGCAGCCCGTGGCGGCGGGTGAGGTCGCCCCCGGCGCGGTGCCGGCGGGGTCAGCCGTAGTGCCGGGAGCGCGACTCGCGCTGCGCCTGCTCCAGACTGGCGAAGCGCGCCTCGGCGTGCGGGGGCAGCACCCGCCGCTCCCGCACCAGCCACGGCAGGCCGCGGACCGCGTCCAGCACGCCCAGCGCGCTGACGCGGTCCCGCGGCACGCTGGACAGCAGGAACCCGGTGCGCCGCAGCGCCGCCGGCACCGGCCGGCGCAGCCACGTGAACCACAGCGTGTTGCGCACCCCGTGCCGGCGGCGCAGCGCCGACTCGCGCAGCACCGACGCCTGGTGGTGCACGACGAGGTCCTCCAGGTAGCACAGCTCCCAGCCGGCCGCGGCCAGGTCGGCGGCCAGCAGCTCCTCCTCCCCGCCCAGCCACAGCCGCCGGGAGAACCCGCCCACGCCCAGGAAGGCGTCGCGGCGCACCACCGACGCGCCCGCCAGGAAGCTGCCCAGCGCCGGGCCCGGCAGGCCGGGGACGCCGGGCACCGGGGAGTCGCGCAGCTCGGCGACGATGTCGTCCTCGCGCGAGCCGGGCTCGACGAGGATGCGGGCCGTCAGGACCGCCACCCGCGGGTCGGCGTCCATGACGTCCGCGGCGCGCGCCAGCGACCCCGGCTCCCACCAGGTGTCGTCGTCGCAGAAGGCCACGTACGGCGTGGAGGCCGTCGCCACGCCCGTGTTGCGGGCGACCGCGCCCTGGTTCTCCGGCAGCACGACGACGTCGAGGCGGTCCGCGCCGGGCGCGCCCCGCGGGTGCGCCGCGCGCAGCGCCGCCGCCGTCCCGTCGGTGGAGCCGTTGTCCAGCACCACCACCCGCGGGCGCTCGGGCAGCGCCAGCAGCCGGCGCACCGCCAGCAGCGCCTCCTCGCGCCGCTGCCAGGTGATGACGACGACGGTGACCCGCGCGTCGGGCGGGCCGTCCAGCGGCTCCTCCGGCCAGGTCCCGGGGGCGCTCACCGGCCGATCACCGCGAGCCGGCGCTCGACCTCCGGGCCGGCGAGGTGCCGCCGGCGCAGGGCGCCGGGCATCCGGCGCGCCGCGTCCAGCACCCCGCCGCGCTCGTGCGCGGGCCCGCGCAGGGCCCGCAGGGTGTCGCGCGCCGCCACGCGCACCGGCCGGCGCATCCACGCCGTCAGCAACCTGTTGCGCTGCAGCAGGCGCAGCCGCTGCTCGGGGGTGCTGCGGGTGGGGGAGGGGTGGTGGTGGGCGACGACCTCGTCGACGTACGCCAGGCCCCACCCGGCGGCCACCAGGTCGTAGGTGAAGCGCTCCTCCTCGCCCGCGAAGTGCACGACGGGGTCGAAGCCCCCCACCGCCAGGTACGGCTCGCGGCGCACCACCGCCCCGCACGCCAGGAACCCCAGCACGTCCGGGCCGGGCAGGTCGTCGCTGCGCCCCCACGGCGCCGCGGCCATGTCGTCGCACACGCCGTCCAGCTCCTCGGCCGGCCCGACGAGCAGGCGCGCGGCGAGCACCGCCATCCGCGGGTGCGCGGCGAACAGCTCCCCGGCGCGCACCAGCGCCCCCGGCGCCCACCAGGAGTCGTCGTCGGCGAAGGCCACCAGCGGCGTCTCCGCGGCCCCCACGCCGAGGTTGCGCCCGACCGCGCCCAGGTTCTCCCCGGCCTCCAGCACGATCAGCGGCGGCAGGCCCTCCTCGCGCCGGCGCCGCCCCTCCGCGCGCGCCACCTCCACCGTCGCGTCGCGCGAGCCGTTGTCGACGAGCACCACCGGCGCCTCGTGGCGGGGCAGGGAGCGGCGCAGGTCCTCGGCCCGGTCGCGGGTGGCGACCACGACGGTCACGGGCAGGGCGGGGGAGGTCACGGCGGCACGCTAGCGGCCCGCCGGCGACCCGCACCCCGCGCGGCCCGCGGGCGCGTCGGCCGCGCGCGGCGGGCCGGCGGGTGGTTGCATGCCCAGCGTGCAGCACACGCAGCAGTCGCAGCAGACGCCGGAGCGGGCGCGGGAGCCGCGCACCTTCTCCCGGGCCGTCGTCACCGGCGGCGCCGGTTTCCTCGGCAGCCACCTGTGCGAGGCGCTCCTCGACGCCGGCGTCGAGGTCGTCTGCCTCGACAACTTCCTCACCGGCGTGCCGGACAACGTCGCCCACCTGGTCGACCGCCCCGGCTTCCGGCTGCGGCGCTGCGACATCACCGAGTACGTGCACGTCGGCGGCGACGTGGACCTCGTGCTGCACTTCGCCTCCCCGGCCTCGCCGGTGGACTACCTCAAGCTGCCGCTGGAGACCATGAAGGTCGGCGCCACCGGCACCTGGAACGCCCTGGGGCTGGCCCGCGCCAAGGGCGCCCGGTTCCTGCTGGCCTCCACGTCCGAGACGTACGGCGACCCGCAGGTGCACCCGCAGCCGGAGACGTACTGGGGGCACGTGAACCCCGTCGGCCCGCGCGGCGTCTACGACGAGTCCAAGCGCTACGCCGAGGCGCTGACCACGGCCTACCGCACCGCCCACGGCGTCGACACCGCGATCGTGCGGATCTTCAACACGTACGGCCCGCGCATGCGCGCCGCCGACGGGCGCGCCATCCCGACCTTCATCCGCCAGGCCCTGGCCGGAGAGCCCGTCACCGTCGCCGGCGACGGCTCCCAGACCCGCTCGATCTGCTACGTCGACGACCTGGTCGCCGGCATCCTCGCGCTGGCCGCCAGCGGCCACCCCGGCCCGGTGAACATCGGCAACCCGGAGGAGCTGAGCGTCCGGGAGATCGCCGAGGACGTCATCGCCGGCGCCGGGTCCGCCTCCACCATCGAGTACGTGGCCCGCCCGGTGGACGATCCGCAGGTGCGCCGGCCCGACACGACGCTGGCGCGCACCGTGCTGGGCTGGGAGCCGCAGGTCGGCTGGGCCGACGGCCTCAAGCGCACCGTGGAGTGGTTCCGGGAGCAGCAGGCGCGCTGACCCGGGCTGCCGGGGAGGGGCACGGGTCCGGGCCGAACGCCACCGCGGGAGGTCGCCGCCCGGCTAGCGTGATCGCGTGCCGCCCCTGTTCGTCGACACCCTCGTGCGCTGCGACGCGGACACGCTGTGGCAGCTGACGCAGGACCCCGCCCAGCACTCGCGCTGGGACCTGCGCTTCTCGGCCATCCACCCGGCGATCCACCCGGAGGTCCACCCGGACGGCGCGCCCGGCGCGGACGGCCGGCAGCGCTTCACCTACGTCCTGTCGCTGCCGCACCCGCGCCTGCCGCTGGTCACCGTGACCGGCACCGGTGTCTCGGTGGGCGAGCGGCGCGGCGCTGACGGCCGGGGCACCTCGGCGCTGCGGTTCAGCCCGCACGGCCGGCTCTCGCCGCTGGGCGAGGGCTCGGGGTACTGGCGCTACGAGCCCACCGCGCGGGGGTTCCGCTTCAGCACCGGCTACGACTACGCCCCCGGCTGGGGGCCCCTGGGCCGCCTCCTGGACCCGGTGCTCGTGCGGCCCGCGGTCGGCTGGGCCACCGCGTGGAGCTTCGACCGGCTGCGGCTGTGGGCGCAGGAGGGCGTCGACCCGGCACGGGCCCGCGACCGCGCGCTGGCCGACGTGGCGGCGCGGGCGCTGCTGGTGGCGCTCGCGGCGCCGGCGCTGCGGACCCGGCGCCCGGCGGGGGCCGCGGTCGCGGCGCTCGCGGTGGCCGCCGCCGTCCTCGTGCCCGTGGGCCGCGGCACCCCCTCGGCACGGCGGTGCGGACGCCGGCCGGCGCGCCCCGAGCGTCCCGCGGGCACCCCGTGAGCGCTCCCGCGGGCGCGCCGGAACCCGTGCCCGACCTCGCGGGCAGCGTCGTGCTGGGCGCCCTCGGCGAGGACGCGCAGCACCTGCACCCGATGCTGCGCCGGCGGTTCGGCGTGTCCACCGCCGCCGGGTACTCCTGCGTGGGCCGCGGCACGATGGACCGGGTGTGGCACGGGCCGGCGTGGACGCTGCCGTTCCTGCACCTGGGCGCCTGGCGCAACATCCTCGTCCCGGACTCGGCCACCGACGTGCCGTTCAGCGTGGAGAACTACGCGTACCGCGACTCCCTGGGCCGCGAGACCGTCACCGTCGTGCGCACCTTCGAGGTGCGGCCCGGCCGGCGCCGCCGCTTCGACGCCACCCTCGTGGCCGACGGCCCCGGCCGGGTCCTGGACTACCTCGGCACGCACCAGCACCTCGCGGTGGACCTGCGCCCCTCGGTGCTGCCGGACGGCAGCCTGCGCATCGTCTCCGGCGCGCAGCGCTTCTACGAGGGCCCGGTGGCCTTCCGGTTCCCGATGGCGCTGTCCGGCACCGCGGTCCTGACCGAGGGCTGGGACGCCGAGCGCGAGCGGTTCACGATCGCCGTCGCCGTCTCCAACGCCCGCTTCGGGCCGCTGGCCGGGTACTCGGGCAGCTTCACCTGCGAGTTCCCCGCCGTGGTCGGCGACGCCGTCCCGCCGGCCGTCCGGCCCCTGCGGGAGGAGGCCCGCCGCTGACGGCGGCCCCGGCCCGCCACCGGGGTCAGTGGCTGGCGGTACCGCGCCGGGACTCCAGCACCGGGTCGACCAGGTTCTCCACGACCAGACCGGTGGCGATCGCGTCGACGGCCGCGTGCAGCACCTCGACGACGCCCTCCCCGCGCCGCCAGGTGCGCGGCGGCGCGCCCGCGCCCGTGGCGTTCTCCAGCGTCTGGTCGACGATGATCCGCGTCAGCGTCTGCGCGACGGTCGCCCGGACCACGACGAGCCCGCTGGCCCGCCACACCCCGCGCAGGGCGCCCAGCGCCACGCTCGTGCCCACCCGCATGGCCGCCGTGGCCGCCGCCGGGCGCTCGTCGTCGCCGGGGGAGCGCCCCGCCAGCAGCAGCAGGGTGCGCCCGGCCACGTAGGAGGCCGGCCGCCCGGTCACGGCGCGCTCGACGCGCTGGCTCACCGCCGTCGCGGACGCCCCGGCCAGCCCGGCGAGGGCGCCGACCCCCGCGGCCCGGGCCAGCACCGCGGGGGGGGCGGGGGCCCCCGCGCCGCCGACGGCTCCCGCGCAGACGCCCGCACCGTCCACCCCCCCCCCCCCCCCCCCCCCCCCCCCCCCCCCCCCCCCCCCCCCCCCCCCCCCCCCCCCCCCCCCCCCCCCCCCCCCCCCCCCCCCCCCCCCCCCGGAGCGCATGTGCGCCCTCGTCGTGTCGAGCACGGTGTCCACGACGCTCACCCTCCCGGTCCCGCACCGCTCCCGCCACCGGCGGCGGGCTCCTCGGGGGCGCGCACCTCGAGGCCGTCGACCTCGGCGAACCCCAGCCGGGCGTACACGCGCGCGGCCCGCTCGTCGTCGGGCTGCAGGTGCGCCAGCCGGGCGCCCGCCGCGACGGCGCGCGCCAGCAGCCACGACGACAGCGCCGCGCCCAGACCGCGCCCGCGGGCGTCCGGGACGACCCCGACGCCCGCCAGCAGCACCGCCGGCCCGGCGGCGCCGTCGGAGCGCACGGCGTAGGCCGTGCCGACCGCGCGCCCGTCGACGCGGGCGAGGCAGACCTGCACGCCGGCCCGCACCGCACCGGCCGCCAGGTGCGGGGCGATCCAGGCGCGCGCCTGCCCGGCGGCTCCGCCGAAGGCCGTCACGTCCACCGCCACGACGTCCTCGAGGTCCTCCGGTCCCGCCGACCGCAGCTGCGCACCGGCCGGCGGTGCCGCGGACCGCAGACCGTCCGCGCGCACCGCCATGAGCCGCTGCGCCACGACGAGCCGCCCCGGCGGACGGGACAGCCCGGGCGGCGTGCGCCACGCCCACGGCACGCCCTGCCCGGCGAACCAGGCCGCCACGGCACCGGGGTCCGCGAGCGCGGGGTCGACGAGGTCGGCACCGTTGAACTGCGGGTGCGGCAGGCCGCTGGAGGCCAGCCGCACCCCGGGCAGCTCGGCGACCGCCCCGCCGGGACGCGCCCGCGCCAGCTGCGCCCACGCGTCGGCGTGGGCGGCGCGCACGAGACCGGCGTCCGGCGGCCCGTCCGGCGCACCCGCGGTCGGGTTCACCCGCACGTCGTGACGTCCGTGCCGTCGTCCTCGACGTCGCCGGCGTGCACCGCGGAGTCCAGCTCCGGGGCGTAGCCGAGGTCGTCCACGGCCGGGCCCAGGTCCCAGTGGCCGCCGGTGTTCGCCGACGTCCCCGGGTACACGCCGCAGACCGTGCCGGTGGCCAGCGCCCCCCGCACGAGGCGGTGCAGGTCCGCCGGGCCCAGCCACCCCGTCAGCTGGCTGCGCACCCGCGGCACCGGCACCGTGGCGCCCAGCCGCAGCCCGATCGTGCTCAGCCCGTGCCGGTGGCTCGCCACGGAGGCGACGGCCTCGTCGAACACCTTCGTCGCCCCGTACGCGCAGCACGGCGCCGTGGGCCAGTCCGCGCGCACCGGAGTGCGCCCGGCCCCCTCCCAGCGGCCCACCGCGTGCACCGAGCTGGCGTACACGACGCGGCGGACGCCGTGCCCGGCGGCCGCGCCGAGCAGCGCCGCGAAGCCGTCGACGTTCGGGCCGAGCAGGTCGTCCCACGGCGCGTCGGGGCGCGGGTCGCCGGCCAGGTGCACCACCGCGTCGACGCCGTCGACGGCCCGCGCGAGCAGGTCCCGGTCGGTCAGCTCACCGGTGAGCACCTGCGCGTCGTCGGGGAGGCCGTCCGGGGCCGGGGCGTCGCGGTCCAGCAGCCGCAGCCGGTACCCGGACAGCCCCGGCAGCAGCTGGCGGGCGACGCTGCCGGCGGCGCCGGTGAGCAGGAGCGCGGGTTCCACCCGCCGGACGCTGCCAGCGGCGCCGTGCCGCGGCAACCGGGTTCCCCGCCGGACGCGCACCCGGTCCTGGACCCCGGCGCGCCGGTGCAGGACCCTGGGCGCGCCAGGACAGCGAGGAGGGGGGGACAGCGATGCCCACCGCCGGGGAGAACCGGGCGCTGCTGCAGCGGTACTTCGACCTGATGAGCGCCGGTGACGACTTCAGCGCCTGCTACGCCGAGGACGTGGTGTGGACCGACTGCGCCACCGGGGAGGAGTTCCGCGGCCGCGCCGCCGTCCGCGAGCACGTCCTCGACCTGCACGGCGGGGCGTACGTCGAGCGGCCGCGCGGCCTGTCGCTGGACGTGACCGACGAGCGCGCCCACCTGGAGGGCGAGTTCACCGGTGGTGAGGGACCGGCGGTCCCGTTCTGCCTCGCGTTCGACCTCGCGGCCGCGCCGGGCGGCGTCCTCGTCGCGGCGCTGCGCCTCTACCTGTCCGCCGACCGGCTGACCCCGGCCCGCACGTCCACCTGAGCCGCGTCCGCGACCGGGCGGCGCGACCACCAGCTCGCCAGCAGCGAGCCGGACACGTTGTGCCACACCGAGAAGATCGCCGCGGGCAGCGCGGCGGCCGGGGCCACGTGGACCGTCGCCAGCGCCGCGGCCAGCCCGGAGTTCTGCATCCCCACCTCCACGCTGATCGCCCGGCGGCTGGCCACCGGCACCCGGCACAGCCGGCCCACGCCGTAGCCGAGCGCGAACCCGCCGAGGTTGTGCAGCACCACGGCCACGACCAGCAGGCCACCGACCTCCAGCAGCGTGTCCGCGCTGCCGGCCACGACGGCCATCACGACGACGGCGATGCCCGCGACGGACACCAGCGGCAGCGCGTCCAGGCAGCGCTCCACCAGGCGCGGCAGCAGCAGCCGCAGCAGCAGCCCGGCCACCACGGGCACCAGGACGATCTGCACGATCGAGGTGAACAGCGCCGTCCCGCTGACCGGCAGCGACTCCCCGACGAGCGCCAGCACGAGCAGCGGGGTCAGGAACGGCGCCAGCAGCGTGGACACCGACGTCATCGCCACCGACAGGGCCGTGTCGCCGCGCGCCAGGTACACCACGACGTTGGAGGCCGTCCCGCCCGGCGCCGCGCCCACGAGGACCATCCCCGCCGCCAGGACCGGCGGCAGGCCCAGCAGGTGCGCCACGCCCCAGCCCAGCAGCGGCATGATCGTGAACTGCGCGGCCACCCCCAGCAGCAGCGCCCACGGCCGGCGGCTGATGAGCGCGAAGTCCACCGGCCGCAGCGTCATGCCCATCCCCAGCATGATCACGCTGAGCAGCCACGGCACCGCCGGCGTCCAGCCCGCCGGGACGGCGGGGAACGCCAGCGCCAGCGCTCCCGCCGCGAGCACCACCACCGCGAACCACCGGCCGACGGCGTCCCCGGCGCGCGCCAGCCCCGACCGCCGCGCGCCCGGCGCCGTCCCGTCCTGCGTCCTCGTCACGGTCCCCGAGGCTCCCACGCCCGCGGGTCGGCGCACCGGCCAGGTGGCGGCACCGGCGGGCGCGGCGGGGACGGTGCGGGGACCGGCCGGTGAGCCGTTCCCGGCCCGTTCAGTCCTCCGGCGGCTCCCCGGAGGTCTCCCCGGACCCGTCCAGGCACAGGCAGAACGGGTGCCCGGCCGGGTCGGCGTACACGCGCCACGTCGGGTGCTGCGGCGAGGTGTCCAGGACGGTCGCGCCCAGCTCCAGCGCGCGCCGCTCGGCGTCCTCGAACGCGGGCACGTGCAGGTCCAGGTGCACCTGCTGCGGGACCCCGCTGGCCGGCCAGGTGGGGCGCACGTGGTCCGGGGCCAGCTGGAAGGCCAGGACGTGCCCGTCCCCGCGCACCTCCACCCAGTCGTCGGAGGACTCCTCCTCGTCGACCTCCCAGCCGAGCAGTCCGGCGTAGAAGCGGGCGAGGCCCGCGGGGTCCGGGGTGTCCAGGGCGACGGCGCCGAGCTTCACGGTGCCACCCTGCCCCCGCACCGGCCGCGGGGACAACGGGTTCCCGCCGCCGGACCTCACCCGCGCAGCGCCGCGACGGCCGCCAGCACCTCCTCGACGCCGATCTCCGCCAGCGTCGGGTCCACCTCGTCGGCGTGCGGGTCGCCGACGTAGTCGTCGGCGGCCGGGTCGCCGTGCCACAGCACCGTGTGCAGGTGAGGGTCGACCGCCGGGCCCCACCAGTGCGGCGGCGTCGGCCCGAACAGCAGCACCGACGGCGCGCCGAAGGCCGTGGCCAGGTGGGCGGTGCCCGTGTCCCCGGACAGCACCAGCCGCGCGTCGGCGACCGTGCGGGCCAGCTCCTCCAGCGACTGCGTCCCGCACAGGTCCCGCGCCCCCGCCGCGGCCAGCGCCGCGCCCAGGTGCGCCTCGTCCGCGGTGCCGGTGACGACGACGGGGGAGTCCGGCACCAGGGCGCGCACCACCCGCGCCCACCGCTCGACCGGCCAGCGGCGCGAACCCGACGCGGCGCCCGGGTGCACCACCACGGGCCCGGTGCCCGTGCCGGAGCCCAGCCGCAGGTCCTCCGGCGTCCCGGCGCCCACCAGCCGGCACCAGCGCAGCACCTCGTGCTCGTCGCGCACCCACACCGGCCCGTCCGGGTGGCCGTCGGTGGCGAACCCCAGCAGCTCCCGCGGCCCGGTCGCCGCCAGCAGGGCGCGGCTCTCCGGCCCGCGCCCGTGCAGGTCCACCGCCAGGTCCGGCGCCGCGACCGGCGGCAGCGGGTCCAGCCACGAGGTCGCCAGCACCTCGTCGACGACACCGCGCACCCGCAGGAACTCGCCCACCGCGCGCGGGGCCGCCAGCACCAGGCGCTCCTCCGGGTGCAGCCGGCGCAGGCCGCGCAGGGCCGGCACCCCCGCCAGCAGGTCCCCCAGCCCCAGCGCGCGCAGCGCCAGGATCACGCGCGGCCCCGCTCGAGGATGCGGGTGGTCGAGCGCCCGTCCAGGTAGGGCAGCAGCACGACCCGCCCGCCCCAGCCGCGCACCAGCGGCGCCTCCGGCAGCTCCGCGCCGCCGTAGTCACCGCCCTTGGCCCACACGTCCGGTCGCAGCGCCTCCAGCGCCGCCCGCGGGTCGTCCTCGTCGAAGACGACGACCGCGTCGACGCTGGACAGCGCCCGCAGCACCCGCTCGCGGTCGGCCTGGCCGACCACGGGCCGGCCCGGGCCCTTCAGGCGGGCCACCGAGGCGTCGGAGTTCACCAGCACCACCAGCGCGTCGCCCAGGGCCCGCGCGGCCTCCAGGCAGCCGACGTGCCCGGCGTGCAGGACGTCGAAGCAACCGCCCGTGGCCACCAGCGTCCCGCCGGCCGCCCGCACCCGCGCCGCGACCTCCCGCGCGCTCTCCGCGCCGCGCGCCGCGGCGGTGCGGGGCGCGGTCGCGGTCGCCCCGTCCGTCGCGGCGGCGCGCGCGAAGAACCCGCTCGTCCCGCCGCGGGCCACCCACGCCGAGGCGTCCTCGACCGCGCGCGCCACCGCCGGCGACAGCGCGCCCGTGGCGGCGATCCGCACGGCGGCCGTGGCCGCGAAGCGGTCCCCGGCCCCGCACGGGTCGCCGGCCGCCGGCACCGCCGGCACGTGCAGCACCTCGCTGCCGGCCACCGCGCAGAACGCGCCGTCCGCGCCGGCCGTCACGCACACCGCGCGCGCGGCCCAGCGCTCGCGCACCAGCGCGGCGGCCTCCGCGGCGCCCAGCGACCCGTCCCCGGCCGCCGCCCGCGCCTCGGCGAGGTTGGGCGTCACCAGCGCGCAGCCGGGCACCGGGTCCCCGCCGCGCGGGTGCGGGTCCCACACCACCGGTGTGCTCGCCGCCACGGACGTCAGCAGCTCGCGCAGCACCGGGTCGCGGGTCGTGCCCGCCCCGTAGTCCGAGACCAGCACCACGTCGGCCTCGGCGAGCAGCCCGGCCACCCGCGCGCGCAGCGGCGCGTCCAGCGGCCCCGGCGAGCCCGGGCCGCCGTCGTCCAGGCGCAGCAGCACCTGCCCGTTGCCGCGCACCCGCGACTTGCGACGGGTACCGCCGGCGTGCGGCAGCACCACGACCTCCACGCCCGGCAGCAGCTCCACCAGCCGGCGACCGGCCTCGTCGTCGGCCACGGGCGCCACTAGCGCCACCCGCACCGGCGCGTCCCCCGGCCCGGCCGCCAGGAGGGCCGTCAGCCCCGCCCCACCGGGCGACTCCACCGTCTGCTCGAGGTCGACCACCGGCACCGGGGCGTCCGGCGCCACCCGGTGCACCCCGCCGACCAGCTCGCGGTCCAGGACCACGTCGCCGACCACGACCACGCGCCGCGGCGCAGCGCTCACGCGGACACCTCCGCCCGCACGGCCGTCAGGTCCACCGTCGTGGTGCTGCGCACGGCCGGCAGGTGCGCCTCCACCGCCACGCACAGCGCGTGCACCGCCATCAGGTGCCCCTCCTGGATCGCCGACGTCGACGGCCCCGGCAGCCCCAGCGCGTCGTCGCACACCGCCGCCAGCGGGTTCGCCGCGCTCGTCGTCAGCGCCCACGTCGTCACCCCGCCCGCGCGGGCGCGCTCGGCGGCCCGCAGCAGGTTCGCGCTGCGCCCGCTGGTGGACAGCAGCAGCAGCACGTCCCCGGGACGCCCGTGCGCCTCCACCTGCCGGGCGTACACCTCGTCGGGGCCGTAGTCGTTGACGACCGCCGTCACCGTCGAGGTCTCCGCGTGCAGCGACAGCGCCGACAGCGGCCGGCGCTCGCCGACGAAGCGGCCCACCAGCTCGGCGGTCAGGTGCTGCGCCTCGGCGGCGCTGCCGCCGTTGCCGGCCACCAGCAGCCGCCCGCCGCTGTCGACCACGTCGACCAGGTGCCGGCCCCAGCGGTCCAGGCGCTCGCCCTCGGCCTCCAGCGCCCGCAGCACCCCCTGCAGCTCCACGACGTGCTCGCTCAGCCACGCCCGCGTCGTCGGGCGCCCGTTGGGCGCCGTGCGCCGCGGCAGCGCGAGCACCTTCTCGTAGGCGGCCTCGGTGGCCGCGGCCACCCGCGCCCAGTCGTAGCTCCGGCGGGCCACGTCCTGCCCGGCCGCGCCCAGTCGCGCCGCCGTCGCCGGGTCGGCCACCACCGAGCGCACGGCCGCCGCGACCGCGGCCGGGTCGGCGTGCCCGGCCGCGTCCACCGGCACCAGCCGGCCCGTCCCGCCATCGCGGACGGTGTCGAGCATCCCGCCCACCGCGCTGGCCACCACCGGCAGCCCGGCGGCCATGGCCTCCAGCACCGCGATGCCGAACGGCTCGTACCAGGGGGTGGCCACCAGCACGTCCGCCGAGGCCAGCAGGCCCGGCAGGTCCGCCGGGTCCACCCGCCCGACCATCCGCAGCCGCTCGGCCACCCCGTGCTCGCGGGCCAGCGCCACCAGCCGGCGCGCCTCCGGGTCGTCGTCCAGCTGCGCCGGGTCCGGGCCGCCCGCCACGACCAGCTCGGCGTCCGGCAGCTCCGCCAGCGCCCGCACCGCCACGTCCACGCCCTTCCGCGGCACCAGCCGGCCCACGCTCAGCAGCCGCGTCGGGCAGCCGGGCAGCTTGGCGCCCACCACGGCCGGGCCGCTGCGCGGGCGCGCGAAGCGGGCCACGTCCACCCCGCACGGCACGACCTGCACGCGCCGCGGCGCCGCGCCGGAGCCGCGCAGCTCGTGCACCTCGTCGCTGCAGGTGGCGACCACGAGGTCGCACTCGGCCGCCAGCGTCCGCTCCGCCTCCAGCCGCTGCGGCGGGCTGGTGTCCGCGGCCCCCTGGTAGCGGCGCTTGACGCTGCCCAGGGCGTGGAAGGTCTGCACCACCGGCAGGTCCAGGTCCCGCGCGGCCGGCAGCGCCGCCGTGCCGGACATCCAGAAGTGCGCGTGCACCACGTCGGGGCGCTCCAGCTCCCACTCCGCGCGCAGCACGTCCGCGAACGCCGGCATGAACGGCGGCAGCTCGTCCTTGGGCACCGGCCCGGCCGGCCCGGCGTCCACGTGCACGACCTCCACGCCGCGGCGCAGCGCCGCGCGCGCCGGCAGGTCCGGCGCGTCGCGCCGGGTGTAGACGACGACGGTGTGGCCGCGGTCGGCCAGCGCACCGGCCAGCGCCGCCACGTGCACGTTCTGCCCGCCGGCGTCCACGCCGCCCAGCACCGCGAGCGGGCTCGCGTGCTCGGACACCATCGCGATCCGCCGCGGCTCGCGCGCGCGCCTCATGCCACCACCCCCGTCAGCCGGTCCACCCCGCCACGCTCGACCACCGCCGCCAGCAGCCGGTCCCAGTCGGCCAGGAACCGCTCGACGCCGAACGCCGCCAGCGCGTGCTCGCGCGCCGCCAGGCCGCGCTCGCGGGCCTCCTGCGGGTCCGCCAGCCAGCGCCGCGCCGCGGCCACCAGCACGTCCGGGTCGCTGGAGAGCACCCCGGCCGACGGCGGCACGGCCTCCGGCGCCGCCGTCGCCGGCAGCGCCAGCACCGGCAGCCCGGCCATCATGGCCTCGATGAGCGACAGGCCCAGGCTCGTCCAGCGGTAGGGGTGCAGGTACGCGCGGTGCGCGCCCAGCGCGTCGTGCACCGCCGCCTGCGGCAGGTCCTCGAAGACCGTCAGCCGGTCGGCCAGGGACTCCACGCCCATGCCGTACAGGTGCACCGGCACCTGCTCGGCCACCCGCAGCAGCACGTCCGTGCCCGCCACCCGCCAGCGCCGCACCGGCTCGTTGACCAGGGCCGCCAGCGACGCCGACTCCCCGGTGAAGCGGTACCCGGGGTCGACGACGCCGTGCTCCACGAGCGTCGTCGGCGCCTGCCCGCAGTCCCAGTACAGCCGGTTGAAGGCCGTCACGTGCGCGACCGGCACCTCGCGCTGGTCCGCCAGCGGGTGCCGGCTGTCGGCCGCCCCCGCCCGCGGCGCGTCGTGCTCCACGTACACCGCCGGCAGGTCGCGCCCGGGCCGCCGGCCCGTCCAGCGCTCGACCAGCTCCAGCTCCTCGGGGCGCTGCAGCACCACGACGTCCACGTCGGCGTCGCGCAGCGCCTCCGGGGCGACCTCCACGGCGCTCGCGGGCCAGTCCCACGTGCGGGCGCGCCCGCGCCCGTCGGGGCCGCGGTCGGGCACCACGGGCAGCAGGTAGTCGTGACGGCCCTGCACGAACGCGGTGGTCCACGAACCGTGCACGTGCCAGACGAGGATCCTCACGGCGCACCTCCTGGGGTCGGGATCGGGGCGAGGGCGTCGACGGCGGCGACCAGCCGCGGGGTGTCGACGCTCGCCAGGCAGGGGTGACCGGGCACGGGGCACTCCCGCGCGCGGGTGCCGGCGCACGCGGCGGCCTGGTCGCCCAGCACCACGCGCGCCACCCCGTAGGGCGCCCACCGGGCCGCGGGCACGACGGGCGCGAACCAGGAGACCACGGGCGTGCCGACGGCCGCCGCCAGGTGCGCCGGGCCGGTGTTGCCGACGACGACGGCGTCGGCGCCCGCCAGGACCGCGGCCAGCAGCGGCAGGTCGGTGCGCCCGCCCAGGTCGGTGCCGTGGCGGCCGGCCACGCGCGCGGTCAGCTCCCGCTCGCCGGGCCCGCCGGTGACGACGACGGCGCGGCCCTCGGCGCTCAGCTGCGCCACGGCCTCGGCGGCCTGGCCCGGCAGCGGCGCGCGCGCCGGGACGGAGGCGCCGGGGTGGACGACGACGTACGGGCCGGCCGGCAGCGCGCCGCCCAGCGCAGCGCGGGCGTCGGGCAGGTCCGCGCGCACCCGCAGCCGGCCGTCGTCGCCCTCGGGCAGCGCGAACCCGGCGGCGCGGGCCAGGTCGAGCATGGCCTCCACCTCGTGCCGCTCCGGCAGGCCGGGCGCCTCGCGGCGGTGGCGCACGTCCAGCAGCGAGCCGGGGTAGTCCTCGCTGGCGGCGGCCAGGCGCGGCACCCCGGCCAGGCGCAGCAGCAGCGCCAGCGGCAGGGGGCTCTGGTGGAAGGAGGTGAAGACCACCGCCGCGTCGTAGGCGCGCTCGCGGACGTCGGCGACGAACCCCTCCAGCGCCGCGGCGTCCACGGCCGGCGGCGCGTACCCGCTCCACGGCGGGTCGAGGACGAGGACGTCGCGCACCCCCGGCAGGAGGCGGGCGGCGCCCGCGCCCGCGGGGGCGGCCAGCACGTCCACCTCGGCCGAGGCCGCCAGCGCCCGCACGGCCGGCCCGGTCAGCAGGACGTCGCCGTCGTTGTCGGTGCGGCAGGCGAGGACCCTCACGCGCCCCCCTCGCCGGCCCCGGCGGCCCGCGCGCCGGTGCCGTCCAGCAGCAGGGCGAGGGCGCCGGCGAGGTCGGCGGCGACCTCCGGCGCGTCGCGCACCTCCTCCTCGCGCGTGACGGGCGTGGGCACCAGCACGCCGCGCGCGCCCGCGGACAGGGCGGCCTCGACGTCGGCGCCGATGTCGCCGACGAGCGCGCACTCGGCCGGCAGCACGCCCAGCGCGCGGGCGGCGTCCAGCACCATGCCCGGCTGCGGCTTGCGGTGGGTGGACGGCTCGTCCGGGCCGTCCTCGCACACCTGCACGGTGTCGAAGGGGCCGAGGAGGTCGCCGACGCGGGCGTTGACCCGGTCGACGTCCTCGCGCGTCAGCAGCCCGCGCGCCACCCCGGACTGGTTGGTGACCACGCCCGTGGCCAGGCCCGCCGCGCGCACCCGCAGGACCGCCTCGGCGGCGCCGTCCACGGGTTCCACCAGCTCCGGGTCGCCGTTGTAGGGCACGTCGTGCACCAGGGTGCCGTCGCGGTCGAACAGGACCGCGCGCAGCGGCGGTGGCCACGCCGGCGCGCCGCGGCGCCAGCGCCACTGCGCGCGCAGGCGGTGCCACACCGCGGCGGGCGGGATCGCGGCGCTGGTCAGGAGCATCCGGCGCACCTCGGCGCCGTCGCGGGGGCCGGGCGCGATCCGCCGCCACGCGAACTCGCCGGTCAGCGCCAGCCAGACGGCTCCGGCCAGGGCGGCGGCGCGCGGGCGCCGGGCGGCCAGCAGACCGGCCGCGGCGAGGGCGGCGGCCGTCGTGGCCGCGTGCTGGGGCAGCCGGCCCAGCGGTGCCTGGGCGCGCTCGCGCCAGCCGGGCCCGTGCAGGGCGTCCATGAGGACGTCGTCGGCGTTGCCGCGCTGCTGGCGCAGGCTGGCCAGGTCGTCGGCGGGGCGCACGGGGTGCACGGCCCCGTGCTCACCGCGCACGAGCTCCCACCCGGCGTCCAGGACGCGCAGCGCCAGGTCCGCGTCCTCGCGGAAGGCGCGCGGGAACCGCTCGTCGAAGCCGCCGACGGCCTCCAGCGCGGCGCGCCGGTAGGCCATGTCGGCGGTGATCCACGCGGCGCCCGCCAGGCCGGCGGTGCCGCGCTCCCAGTCGGTGGGGCGCCGGCCGGCGGGCAGCGGCACCTCGATGCGCCCCTGCACCGCGCCCGTGCCGGGCGCGGCGGCGACCAGGTCGTCCTGCAGCGCGCGCGCCCACCCGGCGGGCAGGAGCACGTCGTCGTCGACGAAGGCGACCCAGGCGGTGCGGGTGCGCCGCCAGCCGGCGTTGCGGGCCGCGGCCGGTCCGCGCCCGCCGGAGCGGACCACCCGCAGCGGCAGCGCCGCGCGCACCTCCTCGGCCACCTCCAGCGGCGCGTGCTCGCGCCGGTCGTCGACGACGACCACGAGCTCGGGCCGCGGACCCTCCTGCGCGGCCAGGGACCGCAGCAGGACGTCCAGGCTCGGCCGCCCCACCGTGGGGACGACGACGGACCAGGCGCTCTCGCCGCTCACCGCGTGAACGTGCTGCGGCGCACCAGGTGCGGGCCGAGCACGAGGACGTCGACGGGAGCCGACCCGAACAGCTCCAGCGCGTCGCGCGGGTCGTCGACCATGGGGCGGCCGGCGGTGTTCAGGCTGGTGTTGACCACCACGGGCAGACCGGTGCGCTGCTCGAAGGCGCGCAGCAGAGCCGCCACGCGCGGGGTGCGCTCGTCGTCGATGGTCTGGATGCGGGCGGTGCCGTCGACGTGCGTGACGGCCGGGATCCGATCCTTCCACTCCTGCGCGACGTCGTGCACGAAGAGCATGTACGGGCTGGGGAACGGCCCGCCGGAGAAGATGTCGCGGGCCCGCTCGGACAGCACCATGGGCGCCACGGGGCGGAACTGCTCGCGGCCCTTGACGTCGTTGAGGCGCTCGAGGTTCTCCTTCTTCCCCGGGTGCGCCATCAGCGAGCGGTGGCCCAGGGCGCGCGGGCCGAACTCGGCGCGGCCGTCGAACCAGGCCACGACGCCGTCGGCGGCCAGCACGTCGGCGACCTCGCCGGCCAGGTCCGCGGGCGTCGTGTAGGTCACCCGCGCCCGGTCCAGCCAGCCGGCCAGCTCCTCGTCGCTCCAGGAGCGGCCCAGCGCCGCGCTCGTCATCGGCTCCAGCGCGTCGCCGGCGTCGGCGGCCAGCTGCAGGGCCGCCCCGAGCGCGGTGCCCGAGTCGCCCGCGGCGGGCTGGACGAACACCTCCTCGAACGGCGACTCGCGCCAGATCCGGGAGTTGGCCACGCAGTTCAGGGCGGTGCCGCCGGCCATCGTCAGGACGCGCTCGCCGGTGCGCTCGTGCAGCCAGCGCGCCACGTCGACGAGGGTGCGCTCGAGGACCTCCTGCACGGAGGCGGCCAGGTCGGCGTGCGCGGTGTCGGTGCGCGGGTCCCACTGCTCGCCGTCGAGCAGGCGCGGCGCCCAGCGCGACCAGTCGGGCGAGCGGGCCACGAACCCGCCGTCGCCGGTGGCGTGGACGAACTCCTCCAGCTCGTCGGCGAAGCGCGGCTTGCCGTAGCTGGCCAGCGCCATGACCTTGTACTCGTCGGAGGAGTGCAGGAAGCCCAGGTGGCTGGTCAGCGTCTCGTACAGCAGGCCCAGGGAGTCCGGCAGGCGCTGCTCGTGCAGCACCTCCAGGGACCCGCCGCGGTAGCGGCCGGCCAGGGACGACACGTGCTCGCCGCGGCCGTCGACCGTCAGCACCGCGGAGGAGCCGGCGCGGGCGGCTTCGGGGGAGGCCAGGGCGGCGGAGGCGGCGTGCGCGACGTGGTGCGGCACGAAGCGCACCTTGGCGCGGTCGATGCCGAAGGCCGTCTCGACCGCCTCGGGGGCGCGCTCGGCGTAGCGGGTGCGGATGGCGTCGTCCGGGTCGCCCAGGTCCAGCTCGGAGGTGGGCAGCACCAGGCGCGGGTCGTAGGAGTAGCCGACGACGTCGACGTCCTCGGGGCGCAGCCCGGCGATGGCCAGGCAGTGCTTGACGGCCAGCTCCGGCAGCTCCCACGTGGAGTACGGCACGGGCCGCTTGCCGTGCTTGCGGCGGCTGAAGCGCTCCTCCTCGGCGGCGGCGACGGTGCGCCCGTCGACGACCAGCGCGGCCGCGGGGTCGTGGAAGACGGCGTTGATGCCGAGCACTCGCATGGGCGTGCCCTCTCGATCATGACTCTCGTCACGGCTGCGACGCCCGATGGTCCGGGCGCCGTGGGTGCGGCTGGGTGCGGGCGCGCCGACGATCACGGCCCGGCCGAGCCGTACGCTGCCAGAGCCGGGGGGCGGTCGCCCGCCGAAGCGCCCCGGCGTGTCGGGGCGCCCCGGGCGCCGGGGCGCGGGCACGAGCGGGGAGGACGCCGGTGGGCCGGGTGTGGACGGTGCCGAACGCGCTGAGCGCCCTGCGGCTGCTGCTGGTGCCCGTCTTCGCGGTGCTCGTCGTGCGCGGCGAGGACGGCTGGGCGCTGCTGGTGCTGGTGGTCAGCGGGGTCAGCGACTACCTCGACGGCGCTCTGGCCCGCCGCTGGGACCAGGTGACCCCGCTGGGGCAGCTGCTGGACCCCTTCGCCGACCGGCTCTACATCTTCGCCACCCTCGTGGGCCTGGCCCTGCGCGACCTCGTGCCCTGGTGGCTCGTGGTGGTGCTCGTCGCCCGCGACGTGGTCATGACCGCGACGCTGCCCGTGCTGGCCCGGCTGGGGCACGGGCCGCTGCCGGTGCACTTCCTGGGCAAGGCGGGCACCTTCTGCCTGCTGTACGCCTTCCCGCTGCTGCTGCTGGGGGAGCTGGTGCCGGCGCTGTCGGCGCTCGCCGGTGCGCTGGGCTGGGCCTTCGCGCTGTGGGGCGCGGGCCTGTACTGGTGGGCCGGCGGGCTCTACCTGGCGCAGGTGGTGCGGCTGCGGCGGGCCGCGGCCGACCGTCCCGCCGCGGGGTCGGGCGCGTGAGCGCGGGCGGGAGCAGCGGTGGGGGCAGCGGCCGGCGTCCCGACGCCAGCATGAGCCTGATCACCGAGGTCATGCAGCGCCCCCTGGACCCCGGCTACGCCGAGGCCGCCCGCCGGCGCGGCGGCTCCCCGCGCCCCGCGGCGGGCCGGGCCGCCACGCTGCTGGCCCTCGCCCTGGTGGGTGCCGTCCTGGCGGTGGCCGCCGTGCGCGCCGACGAGCGCGCCCCGGCCGCCGACCGCGGCCGCCAGGAGCTGCTGGCGCGGGTGGAGGCCGGCACGGCGCGCGCCGACGAGCTCGCCGGGCGGGCCGCGGAGCTGCGCGCGGGCAACGCCCGCCTGCAGGAGCGGCTGGGCGGGGCAGCGGCCTCGGCCGCCGCCGCGCGCGCCGACGAGCTGGCGGTGGCCGCGGGCGCCGTGGCCGTCACGGGCCCCGGGGTGCGCGTCGTCCTGTCCGACGCCCCGCCGGACGCCACGACCGGCACGGGCGAGCGGGTCGTCGACCGCGACCTGCAGGTCGTCGTCAACGGCCTGTGGCTGGCCGGGGCGGAGGCGGTGGCCGTGGACGGGGTGCGGCTGACGTCGCTGTCGTCGATCCGCGCCGCCGGCGAGGCGGTCCTCGTGGACTACCGGCCGCTGACCCCGCCGTACGTGGTGGAGGCGGTCGGCGGTGACCTGCAGACCCGGCTGGCCACGACGGTCGCCGGCCGCTACCTGCAGGCGCTGCGCGACAACTACGGGCTGGGCGCGGACGTGGAGGCCGTGGACGAGCTGCTCCTGCCGGCCGCGGAGCGCCTGGACCTGCGGGTAGCGTCGGCGCCGTGATCGCCGCGGTCGGGCTCCTCGTCGGCGTCGTGGCGGGCGTGCTGCTGCAGCCGGAGGTGCCGCTGTGGCTGCAGCCGTACCTGCCGATCGCCGTGGTGGCGGCGCTGGACGCCGTCTTCGGCGGCCTGCGCGCCGTCCTGGACGGCATCTTCGACGACCGGGTCTTCGTCGTCTCCTTCGTCGCCAACACCGTGGTGGCCGCGCTCATCGTCTACCTGGGCGACCAGCTGGGCGTGGGCTCGCAGCTGTCCACGGGCGTCGTGGTGGTGCTGGGGGTGCGGATCTTCTCCAACGCCGCCGCGATCCGCCGGCACCTGCTGAAGGCGTGAGCGTGGGCGGGGAGGCGGCCCGGGACGGGGGTGCGGGGGGTGCGGGCGGGCGCCCGGCGCGCCGGCCGGCGAGGGCGTGGCGGGCGCTGGGGCGCGCGGCGGTACCGCGCGCCACGCGCGGTCAGCTGCTGGCCGCGCTGCTGTGCGCCGTCCTGGGCTTCGGCGTGGTCGCGCAGGTGCGCCAGACGCAGGTGGCGGGGCTGGAGGACCTGCGCGAGGCGGACCTCGTGCGCATCCTCGACGACACCACCGGGCGCGCCGACCGGCTCGCCGAGGAGGTGCGCGCCCTGGAGCAGACGCGGCGGGAGCTGACCGAGGGCGGCGACTCCGCGCGGGCGGCCGAGCGCGCGGCGCAGGAGCGGGCCACCGCGTACGGGCTGCTGGCGGGGACCCTGCCGGCCTCGGGGCCGGGGATCGTCGCGACGGTCACCGACCCGGCGGGGGCGGTGACCGGCACGACGCTGCTGTCGGCGGTGCAGGAGCTGCGCGACGCCGGCGCCGAGGCCGTGCAGGTCGGCTCCACGCGCGTGGTGGCGAGCACGGCCTTCGCCGACGCCCCCGGCGGGGCGGGCGCCGGGGTCCTGGTCGGCGGCGCCCTCGAGCAGCCGCCGTACGTGGTGCGGGCGGTGGGCGCCCCGGACACCCTGGCCACGGCCCTGGACATCCCCGGCGGGGTGCGCGAGACGCTGCGCCAGCTGGGCGCCGAGCTGGACGTGAGCACGGGCGACGAGGTCGTGATCAGCGCCTTGCACGCCGTCTCGGAGCCTCAGTACGCTCGCCCGGCCCGCTGAGCGGCGGGCGGGGGAGCACTCCCGCCGCACCGCTCCGCCCGACCCCTGGAGGGACCCGCATGGCGTCCGACGTGCCCGCCGAGCTGCGCTACACCACCGAGCACGAGTGGGTGCGCGTGGAGGAGGACGGGACCCTGCGGGTCGGGGTGACCGACCACGCCCAGGACGCCCTCGGCGACGTCGTCTACGTCTCGCTGCCGGCCGAGGGGGAGACGGTCGCGGCGGGCGCCGCGTGCGGGGAGGTGGAGTCCACCAAGAGCGTCAGCGACATCACGGCGCCGGTGGCCGGCACCGTCCTGGCGCACAACCCCGGCCTGGAGACCCGCCCGGACCTGGTGAACGCCGACCCGTACGGCGAGGGCTGGATGTTCACCCTGCGCGCGGACGACCCCTCGGCGCTCGAGGGCCTGCTCGACGCGGAGGGCTACCGGGCGCACACGGGCTGACGCCCGCCCGGCTAGGGTGGCGAGCGTGATCGTGCGGCTGCGGTCAGTGCTCCATCAGCGCGTCGAGAGGTGGTGCGATGTCCACGGGCCAGACCAGCGGTGAGCCCGCGGGGGACGGGCGTCCGCAGCGGGTCCCGGACCCGCCGGAGGAGCGTCCCACCGATTCGACGATGTCCTTCTCGGGCCTCGTCGTCCCCGAGGTGCACGAGGTGCCCGAGGGCGGCCTGTCCGCCGACGACGCCGCGGCGATCGACGCCCTGCCGGTGGGCTCGGCGCTGCTCATCGTGCGGCGCGGGCCCAGCAGCGGCTCGCGCTTCCTGCTGGACGCCGACCGCACCACCGCCGGGCGGCACGAGTCCAGCGACATCTTCCTGGACGACGTGACGGTCTCGCGCAAGCACGCGGAGTTCGTGCGCGCCCTCGACCCCCGCACGGGCCCGGGCTTCCGGGTGCGCGACGTCGGCAGCCTCAACGGCACGTACGTCAACCGCGAGCGCATCGACGACGCGGTGCTGCGCACGGGCGACGAGGTGCAGGTCGGCAAGTACCGGATGGTCTACCACGCCAGCCCCCACGCCGGTCCGCAGGCGGCTCCCGCCGCGGGGGAGCAGGGGCCCGCGTGAGCGCGGCCCTCTCGCGCGCGGAGGCGGTGGACCCGGACCTGCCGCGCATGACCATCGGGGAGGTCATGGCGCTGCTGTCCTCCGACTACCCCGACGTGACCATCTCCAAGATCCGCTTCCTGGAGGAGCAGGGGCTGGTCGAGCCCCAGCGCACCCGCTCGGGGTACCGCAAGTTCTCCACCCGCGACGTGGAGCGGCTGCGGTACGTGCTGACCGCCCAGCGCGACCACTACCTGCCGCTGCGCGTCATCCGGGAGAACCTGGACGCCCTGGACCGCGGCCTGGAGCCCCCGGCCTCGCCCAGCGCGCACCCCGTGGCGCCCGAGGACACCGCCGTGCCGGGCACCCCGGGCCCGGACCGCTTCGACGGCCGCGCGGCCCGGCTGCGGCTGACGCGCGCGGAGCTGCTGCGCGACTCGGGCGTAGAGCCGGAGCTGCTGGAGGCCCTGGAGCAGTTCGGGGTGCTGGCCCCCGTGCCGGGCGGCCCCTGGTACGACGGGGAGGCGCTGGAGGTGCTGCGGGCGGCCGCCCAGCTGGCCTCGTACGGCATCGAGGCCCGCCACCTGCGGGTCTTCAAGTCGGCCGCCGACCGCGAGGTGGGGCTGGCCGAGCAGGTCGCGGCGCCGCTGCAGCGCCGCCGCGCCGACGCCGGGACGGGGCCGCGGCCGGAGCAGGTGGCCCGGGAGATCTCCGCCGCCTGCCTGCGCCTGCACGCCGCGCTGGTCGCGGGCGCGCTCGGGCGCATCACCGGCTGACGAGCGGGGTACGGTGCGGTGGTGCGCGCGCTCGATGTCATCGGCGTCCGGGTCGAGATGCCTTCCAACAACCCGATCGTGCTGCTGCGCGAGCGGGACGGCGACCGCTACCTGCCGATCTGGATCGGCGCCCCGGAGGCGAGCGCCATCGCCTTCGCCCAGCAGGGCGTGGTCCCGCCCCGCCCGCTGACCCACGACCTGCTCAAGGACGTCATCGACGCCCTCGGCCGCAGCCTGACCGAGGTGCGCATCGTGGCGATGCGCGACAACGTGTACTTCGCCGAGCTGGTCTTCGACGGCGGCCTCAGCGTGAGCAGCCGCAGCAGCGACGCGATCGCGCTGGCCCTGCGGGTCGGCTGCCCGATCGTGGGGGCCGAGGAGGTCCTGGACTCGGGGGGCGTCCCGGTGCCCGACGAGGACGAGGACGAGGTGGAGAAGTTCCGCGAGTTCCTGGACCAGATCAGTCCCGAGGACTTCGAGTCCGACCAGGGTGAGCGCTGAGACGCGCCGCGCGCCTCGTTGACGCTCCGGGGGTGCCGCTCTACGGTCGGTACGCAGACATGACGAGGAGGCCGGCGTGAGCAGTGGCGGCGATGCGTTCGCGGGGTCGTCGGGCAGGGTGCCACCCGTCCGCGCCCAGGGTCTGCTGTTCGCGGAGGACCTGCCGGACCTCGACGACGAGGTCGGCTACCGCGGGCAGACCGCGTGCAAGGCTGCCGGCATCACCTACCGGCAGCTGGACTACTGGGCCCGCACCGGCCTCGTGGAGCCCAGCGTGCGCGGGGCCACCGGCTCCGGTTCGCAGCGCCTGTACGGCTTCCGCGACATCCTCGTGCTCAAGGTCGTCAAGCGGTTGCTGGACACCGGGGTGTCCCTGCACCAGATCCGCACCGCGGTGGTGCACCTGCGCGAGCGCGGTGTGGAGGACTTGGCGCAGATCACGCTCATGAGCGACGGCGCCAGCGTGTACGAGTGCACCTCCGCCGACGAGGTCATCGACCTCGTGCAGGGCGGTCAGGGCGTCTTCGGCATCGCCGTGGGGCGCGTGTGGCGCGAGGTGGAGGGCGAGCTGGCCTCCCTGCCCAGCGAGCGCCCGGCCGAGCGCGTCGAGCCCGGCACGGCCGCGATGGTCCTGGCCGACGAGCTGTCCGCCCGCCGCCGCGCCCGCGAAGCCGGCTGACCCCGCACCCTCCCGACCGCACCCGGCCCCTGCTCGACCCACCCCGCGGGGCGGGTCGAGCAGGGGCCGGGTGCGGTCGGGGCCGGTCAGTCGACGAGGTGGCGCAGGGGCAGCGCCTGCACGGCGAAGGGGTCGACGACCCAGTCGTGGCTCTCCGGCAGCCACACCACGGCCGCCAGCAGCGAGTCCGCCCACGTGCCGAGCAGGACCTCCAGGTCGACGCGCCAGCCGTGCTGGTAGCCGTCGCGGGTCTCCACCAGCGCCAGGTGCTCGACCACGGTGGCCGCGGCGCCCAGGCGGACGGCCACGAGCTCCTCGTCGCGGGCGAACAGCGGCAGCAGGCCCGGCGGCGTGCCCGGCCCCACCCCGGTGCCCGCGGAGCGCTCCAGCGCGTCGGCCAGGCGCAGCGGCACCCAGCCGCCGGGGCCGACGGTGGGCGAGGAGGAGCGGTAGCGGGTGCGCACGGCCTCCACGCCGTCCACGCGCCGCCACCAGGCGCGCGCCCCGGCGGGCACGCGCAGGCCGGTGCGCTCCTCGACGGCGTCCAGCTCGGCGTCGCCGACGCCGGGGCGCAGCCGCCCGGCGATGTCGGCGCCCACCCGTGTCCACTGGGCGCGCAGCCGGTCCAGCAGCGCCCCCACCCGCGCGTCCACGGGGTCCACGGGGTCCAGGGCCGGGGGAGCCGGTGACGGGTCCACGGGCGCCGGGGTGCTGCGGGAGGGGCGCACGACGCGCCGCCTGCCGCTGGTGGCGGACGAGTGCACACGACCTCCTCGGGCGGTTCCGGTCCCCATTGTGATCGTCCGCGGCGATCTTCGCCAACCCGCCCGCGGCTCGCGGCGGCAGGGCCCGGCGAGGAGCCTCAGCGCGGGGTCAGGACGCGGTCCAGGACCGCGTCGAACTGCTCGAGCAGCCCGCGGGCGCCGGCCCCGCGCAGGGCGGACAGCGGCACGCCCGCGCCCTGCGACTGCGGGACGGCGACGCGGTCGGGCAGCGGCGGCAGCAGCAGGTCGCCGACCAGGGCGCGCAGCTCCTCCAGGCGGAAGCGCTGCTCGACCGAGCGCGGCTGGTAGCGGTTGACGAGCACGCCCACCGGCCGCGGGCCCGAGCGCAGGCGGCGCACCTCGCGCAGCGTGCGGTCGACGGCGGCCACGGAGAAGCGGCTGGCGTCGGAGACGACGAGGACGGCGTCGGAGGCCGCCCACGCCGAGCGGGTCAGCCCGTTCAGCGAGGGCGGGCAGTCCAGCAGGGCCAGGGCGTGGTCGTCGACCTTGCGCAGCGCCCGCCGCAGCTGGCCGAGGGTCTCCGGGTCCGGCTCGGGGGTGTCGTGGCGGGCGGACTCGTCGGAGCCGGTGAGCACGTCGAGCAGGCCGGGGTGGTCGGCCACCCAGCCGCTGGGGGCCACGGCGGCCTCGGCGATGCGCCGCTTGGGCCGGTCGAGGACGTCGGCGACGTCGTGGGCGCGGCTGGCGCTGACGTCCAGGCCGGTGGTCGCGTCGGCCTGCGGGTCCAGGTCGACGACGAGGGTGCTGACGTCGCGGCGCACGGCCGCGGCGGCCAGGCCCAGCACGGCGGAGGTCTTGCCGACGCCGCCCTTGGCGCTGCAGACGGCGAGGGTGATCACCGGGCGGACCCTAGCGCCTGCGGCGGCGCGCCGGGGTCCGGGACGGCCGGCAGGCGCGCGTGTCGCCCGCCGGTCGCTAGGCTGGGCCACGGCCGTCTCACCCCGCGCGGGAGAGACCCCGGCGCCCACCGCGGCGACCGGGGCGCCGAAGGGGCAACTTCCCCGGAACCTCTCAGGCCGAAGGACCGCGCGGAGCAGGCCGCTCTGGAGGGCGTGCGCCCGACAGACGGGGAGGTCCTCCCGCCCGCGACCTCCGGAGAGCCCCGTGACCACCGCCACGCCGCCCGCCCCGTCCACCGCCGCGCCGACGGCCACCACCGTCGACACCGGCGCCGCCGCCGAGCGGCCCGCCCCCGTGCTCCCGCCGGTGCCCTTCAGCGCCCGCCACACCGGCCCCGACGCCGCCGAGCGCGCCCGCATGCTGCGGGTCCTGGGCCTGGCCTCCACGCAGGAGCTCGTCGAGCGCGCCGTGCCCGCGGACATCCGCGACGAGGCCCTGGACCTGCCGCCGGCCCTGGACGAGGCGGCCGTGACCGCCGCCCTGCGCGAGCTCGCGGGCCGCAACCGCGTCGTGCCCTCGATGATCGGGCTGGGCTACCACGGCACCCGCACCCCGGCCGTGGTGCGCCGCAACGTCCTGGAGAACCCCGCCTGGTACACCGCGTACACGCCGTACCAGCCGGAGATCTCCCAGGGCCGGCTGGAGGCCCTGCTGAACTTCCAGACGGCCGTGGCCGACCTGACCGGCCTGGACGTCGCCAACGCCTCCCTGCTGGACGAGGGCACCGCCGCCGCCGAGGCGATGACGCTGGCCCGGCGCACCTCGAAGGCCCCCGCGGACGCGGTGTTCGCCGTGGACGCGGACGTGCTGCCGCAGACGCTGGACGTGCTGCGCACCCGCGCCGAGCCGCTGGGCCTGGAGCTGGCCGTCGTCCACCTGGACGGCGGGGCCGGCGAGGGCGGGGACCCGCTGGCCGCGCTGGGCGGGCGCCCGGTCTTCGGGGTGCTGGCGCAGTACCCGGGCACCTCGGGCGCGGTGCGCGACCTGCGGCCGGTCGTCGAGGCCGCCCACGCCCGCGGGGCGCTGGCGGTGGTCGCGGCCGACCTGCTGGGCCTGGCGCTGCTGACCTCCCCCGGCGAGGCCGGCGCCGACGTGGCCGTGGGCTCCAGCCAGCGCTTCGGGGTGCCGATGTTCGCCGGCGGCCCGCACGCGGCGTACATGGCGGTGCGCCGCGGGCTGGAGCGCTCGCTGCCGGGCCGCCTGGTGGGCGTGTCGGTGGACGCCGACGGCGCGCCCGCCTACCGGCTGGCGCTGCAGACGCGCGAGCAGCACATCCGCCGCGACCGCGCGACGAGCAACATCTGCACCGCGCAGGTCCTGCTGGCCGTGATGGCCGGCTGCTACGCCGTCTGGCACGGCCCGGAGGGGCTGCGCACGATCGCCGCGCAGGTGGCCGCCCGCGCGGCGGGCCTGGCCGCGCGGCTGCGCTCCGCCGGCGTGGAGGTCGTGCACGACGCCTTCTTCGACACCGTCCTGGCCCGGGTGCCCGGTCGCGCCGACGAGGTGGTGGCCCGCGCGCTGGCGGCGGGGGTGAACCTGCGCCGTGCCGACGCCGACCACGTCGGCCTGACGTGCGACGAGACGACGACCGACGAGCACGTCGCGGCCGCCCTGGCCGGGTTCGGGATCGACGCGGCCGACGCGCCCGCCGGCGTCCCCGCCGACGCCCTGCCGGACGCGCTGCGCCGCACCTCGCCGTTCCTGACCCACCCGGTGTTCTCCGCGCACCGCTCGGAGACGGCGGTGCTGCGCTACCTGCGCCGGCTGTCCGACGCCGACTACGCGCTGGACCGCGGCATGATCCCGCTGGGCTCGTGCACGATGAAGCTCAACGCGACCACCGAGCTGGAGCCCGTCTCCTGGCCGGAGTTCGCCGACCTGCACCCCTTCGCCCCGGCCGACCAGCTGGCCGGCACGACCGCGCTGGTCGAGGACCTGGAGCGGATGCTGGCGGAGGTCACCGGCTACGACGTGGTGTCCGTGCAGCCGAACGCGGGCTCGCAGGGGGAGTTCGCCGGGCTGCTGGCGATCCGCGGCTACCACCGCGCCCGCGGCGAGGACCACCGGCGGGTGTGCCTGATCCCCAGCTCCGCGCACGGCACCAACGCGGCCAGCGCCGTGATGGCCGGGCTGAAGGTCGTCGTCGTGGCCTGCGACGGCAACGGCGACGTGGACCTGGACGACCTGCGCGCCAAGACCGCCGAGCACGCCGACGACCTGGCCGCGCTGATGATCACCTACCCGTCGACGCACGGCGTGTACGAGGAGGCCGTGCGCGAGGTGTGCGCGCTCGTGCACGACGCCGGCGGGCAGGTGTACGTGGACGGGGCGAACCTCAACGCCCTCGTCGGCCTGGCGCGCCCGGGCCGCTTCGGCGCGGACGTGTCGCACCTGAACCTGCACAAGACGTTCTGCATCCCGCACGGCGGCGGCGGCCCGGGTGTCGGGCCGGTCGCGGTGCGCGCGCACCTGGCGGAGCACCTGCCGCGCGCGGTGGCCTCGGCGCCGAACGGCTCGGCGGGGATCCTGCCGATCTCCTGGGCGTACCTGCGCCTCATGGGGCCCGAGGGCTTGCGGGAGGCGACGGTGCAGGCCGTCCTGTCCGCCAACTACTTGGCGGCGCGGCTGCAGGAGGCGTTCCCCGTGCTGTACCGGGGTCCGCGCGGGCTGGTCGCCCACGAGTGCGTGCTGGACCTGCGCCCGACGACGAAGGCGACGGGCGTGACCGTCGAGGACGTCGCCAAGCGGCTCGTCGACTACGGGTTCCACGCGCCGACGATGTCCTTCCCGGTGGCCGGCACGCTCATGGTCGAGCCCACCGAGAGCGAGGACCTGGCCGAGATCGACCGGTTCTGCGACGCGGTGCTCGCCATCGCCGCCGAGGTCCGCGACGTCGAGCGCGGCCGCTGGCCGCTGGCGCAGTCCCCGCTGCGCCAGGCCCCGCACACGGCGGCCTCGCTGGTGGGGGAGTGGGACCACCCGTACACGCGGGCCGAGGCCGTCTACCCCGGCGGCACCGACCCCCGCGCGAAGTACTGGCCGCCCGTGCGGCGCATCGACGGGGCCGCGGGCGACCGCAACCTCGTCTGCTCCTGCCCGCCGCTGGAGGAGCTCGCCGAGGGCTGAGCGCGGGCCGTGCCCGTGGACGCGCCCGTGGCCGCCCTGCTCGTCGTGAGCGCCCTGCACGCGGGGTTCCAGGCCGTGGTGACCGTGGTGGTCTACCCGGCGCTGGCCGACCTCGCGCGCTCGGGCTCGACGGACCGGGCGGCCTGGGCGGTGGCGCACGCCGCGCACTCGCGGCGGACCACCGTCCTCGTCGCGCCCCTGTACCTGGCGCTGCTGGCCGTGTGGGGGTGGGTGCTGCTCGCCGTCCTCCCGTCCACGGGGCCGTCTCCGGGAGCGTTCGCGGCGCTGGCCGCGGCGGGGGCGGGGACCGCGCTGGCGGGCGGGACGACGGCGCTGGTGGCCGCCCGCCTGCACGTGCGGCTGGGGCGGGAGGGGCCGCGGCCGGAGCTGGTGGCCGCGCTGCTGCGCGCGGACCGGGTGCGCTGCGCCGGCGCGCTCCTCGCGCTGGCGGGGGCGGTGGCCGTGGGTAGTGTCGCGGCATGACCTCCGCGATCGACCTGCACGGCGACCCGCACGTCCAGCGCTACCTGGAGACGGACGGCGAGGACGGCTACGTCTGGCGCAACGGCACCACCATCCTCATCCTCTTCACGAAGGGCCGGAAGTCCGGCGAGCAGCGCTCGCACGCCCTGATCTTCCGCGAGCACGAGGGCGCGTACCTCGTCGTCGCGTCCAAGGGCGGCGCCGAGGCGCCCCCGGCGTGGTTCCTCAACCTCGAGGCCGACCCCGAGGTCGAGGTGCAGGTGAAGGGCGACCGGTTCCGCGCCCGCGCGCGGGTGGCCACGCCGGACGAGAAGCCGGTGATGTGGACGGAGATGGTCGAGGTGTGGCCCGACTACGAGGACTACCAGCGCAAGACGTCCCGGCAGATCCCCGTGGTGGTGCTGGAGCGCGTCGAGGGCTGAGACCCCCCACGACGACGAGGGCCCGGCCGGGTGTTCCCGGCCGGGCCCTCGTCGTCGGCGGGTGCGTCAGCGGCGCACGTCGAGCGTCACGTCGGCGGTGGAGGTGACCTCGATGCCCGCGTCGTCGCGCACCGTCAGGGTGCACGTGAACGCGTGGGTGCCCGGCGCGGTGGGCCGTGCCCGCAGCACCAGGTTGCCGTTCTGCCCGCGGGGGTAGTCGCGGTTGGTGGCCTGCTGCAGGGCGCCGGGGGCGAGCTCCAGCGCGAACGGCGCACCGCCGCCGGCCGGGGTGCAGGTCAGCGCGATGCTCCCGCCGACCAGGGTGCCCTCGCCGCGGTTGCCGAACTGGAGGGCGACCTGCACGGTCTGGTTCGCGTTGGCCCGCACGACCGGGCCGTTGCGGACCTCCAGGTACGGCTGGGTGCGCGAGACGGGCGGGGCGACGACGACGGAGAACTGCGTCGGGGTCGCCGCGTTGCCGGAGCTGTCCTTCAGCGTGCACGTCACGGTCGTCGTGCCGACGGGGAACAGGTCGGCCGGTGCCGGCGAGCACGTCGGGCGCAGCGCCCCCTCGCGGGTGTCGCCGGCCACGGGCAGCGCGTAGTCGACGCGGGCGCCGTCGGGGCCGGTGGCGGTGGCGGACACGTTGGAGCGCTGCGCGATGCGCGGGCCGAGGAAGTCCGCCGGCCGCGCCGGCAGCTTCGACGGGTCGACGATGCCCCAGTACGCGGGGGTGGCGTTCAGGTCGTCGTCGAAGGGCAGCGGCTGCTCCCACGGCCGGGGCAGGGGCCAGGTGCGCAGCCAGGTGCGCGCGTTGCTGATGCCCCAGAACGTGACCGACTCGATCGAGCCGGAGTGCTTGCGCAGCACCGCGAACAGGTCGCGGTAGTAGTAGCCGTTCTCCACGCCGGCGGCCACGTCGTCGTCCGTGGCGCGCCGCGGCGCCCCGGTGCTGTTGACGTCGGCGGACAGCATCTCGGTGGAGGTGCTGACGTCCAGCTCGGTGATGACCTGCAGCAGCGGCTTCCCCTTCTCCCGGCTCAGCCGCTCGAAGGCCGTGATCGAGTCGTCGAGCCACTGCACGGGGCGGGCGAAGTCGACGTGCACCTGGTGCCCGACGCCGTCGATCGGCACGCCGCGGTCCAGCAGGGCGCCGACGAGCTCGACGTAGTCGGCGCGCTTCTCCGGCATCTCGGAGTTGTAGTCGTTGATGAACAGCTTCGCGTCGGGGAAGTGCTGGTCCGCCAGGCGGAACGCCTGGTCGACGAACTGCTCGCCGAGCACCTGGAACCAGCGGCTGTCGCGCATGTCGTGCGGGTTGGCGTTGTCGCCGTCGTTGACGACCTCGTTGACGACGTCCCACGCCCAGACCGGGCTGTTCCCGCCGGGGTAGCGCTTCTCGAGGTGGTCGGCGATGGCCTTGATGTGGGCCTCCATGCGGCCCTTGAGGATCGCCTGGTCCGCGGGGGAGTTCGTCAGCGGCGTGCCGTCGGGGCGCTGGAACACCCAGGCGGGGGTCTGCGAGTGCCAGACGAACACGTGCCCGTACACCTTCGTGCCGGTGCGGTCGGCGAAGTCGAGCAGGGTGTCCAGGCGGCTGAAGTCGAAGGTCCCCTCCCTCGGCTGCACGACCTCGGGCTTGCCGTCGTTCTCGGGGGTGATGGCGTTGAAGTGCTTCTGCACCATCTGCGAGGCGCGGCCGACGGTCTCGCGCTGGTCGACGGCCACGCCGACGTGCTCGAACCCGGCGGAGCCGAGGACGTCCTTGAGGGCCGGCACGTCCTGCAGGGGGGTCTGGACGGCCCCGGTGAGCTGGAAGTCGTCGAGCAGGAACGACACGCCGACGGGGCCCTCGACGTAGAGCTCCGCGCGGTTGAGCGGGGTGGCGAGGGTGTAGGAGCCGCGCAGCCGGGTCCAGCTGTCCGCGGTGACCTGGCCCGTGGCGATGTTCGCGTAGGTGCTGGCGCTCCCGGTGCGGTCGCTCTGCAGCGTCACGGTGAGGCCGGTGGGGTCCTGCCCGGGCGCCAGGCGCGCCCAGACGGAGACCTCCACGGTGTTCCCGACGCTCAGGGCGCTGGTGACGTCGAGGCTCGGCCCGTGCCAGTTCTGGGTGCGGCCGGTGACGGACAGCGCGCCGCTGCCCTCCCGGCCGGCGCCGGGCGCGTGCTGGACGCTCACGCCGGTGCCGCGAGGGCCCCAGCCCTGCAGCCCGGTGTCGAAGGTCGCGCTGAAGGGCGCGTCGGCGGTGGTGCCGGTGGTGCTCGCGACGCTGCTGGCGGTGGCCCCGGTCGGCAGGGGCGCGGCGAGCGCGAGCGGGGCGGTCAGGGCCAGGCCGGTCAGTCCGGTGAGGGCGGCCAGGGCGCAGGTGCCGCCCGTGCGCAGGAGTCGTGTCACGGTTCGTCGTCCCCTCGGGGTGGATCAGGTGGCGTCGTTGCTCGATCCGCCTTCCGGAATCCTTCCGGAAGGCAGCGGCAGTAGAACACCCCCGACCGGGGGACGGCAAGCCCCCCGCGCCCACCGGGTGGACCCGGGGGCGCGGGGGGCGCGGGACGTGTGGGGAGGGCGGGTGTCAGGCCGGGCCGTCGCTCCCGGCGGGGTACTCGCGCAGCGGCACCTCGCCGCGCGCCCACGCCGCCAGGACGGGCTCGACGATGCGCCAGCCCTCCTCGGCCTCGGCCGCGTGCGCGGACAGGCGCGTGTCGCCGGCCAGCACGGCCAGCAGGAGCTGGCCGTAGGGGCCGGGGTCCTGCCGGGCCAGCTCGGTGTCCAGCTCGGCGGGTTCCAGCTCGAACGGGTCACCGCTGCCGTTGAGCTGCACCAGCAGCGACAGCCGGTCCGGGTCCAGCTGCAGGCGCAGCTCGTTGGGGGCCGGGCGGGGGCCGGCGAAGACGGCGTGCGGCACGTCGCGGAAGCGCACGACGATCTCGCGGCGGTCCGCGCCCAGCGCCTTGCCGGTGCGCAGCCGGAACGGGACCCCGGACCAGCGCCAGGTGTCCACGTGCAGCACGACCTCCGCGTAGGTCTCGGTGCCGCGGCCGGGGTCGACGCCGGGGGCGTCGACGTAGGCGTCGACGTGCTCGCCGTCCACCGTGCCGGCGGTGTAGCGCGCGCGGACGGTGCTGGTGCGCACCGCCTCGCCGTCCAGCGGGCGCACCGCGCGCAGCACGTCGACCTTGCGGGCGCTCAGCTCCGCGGGGCGCATCGACTGCGGGGGTTCCATCGCCACGTAGGTCAGCAGCTGCAGCAGGTGGTTCTGCACCATGTCGCGCAGCGCCCCGGAGCGGTCGTAGTAGTTCGCCCGCGCCTGCGCGTCGACGGACTCGTCGAAGACGATGTCGACACCGGCGACGTGGGTGGAGTTCCACACGGCCTCGAAGAAGCGGTTGGCGAAGCGCAGGCCCAGCACGTTGAGCACGGTCTGCTTGGCCAGGAAGTGGTCCACCCGGAACGTGCGCTCCTCGGGGACCACGCGCGCCAGCGCGGCGTTCAGCCGCCGCGCACCCTCGCCGTCCTCGCCGAACGGCTTCTCCACCACCACGCGCGCGGAGGCCGGCAGCTCGCAGTCCGCCAGCGCCGCGACGACGGGCTCGAACAGCACGTGCGGCAGCGCGAGGTAGACCACGACGGGGTCCTCGCCCGCCTCCCGCGCGGCCAGCTCCAGCGCCCGCGACAGGTCGGCCGGGTCGGTGACGTCCCCGCGCAGGTACTCCGCGGTCGCGGTCAGGGACGCCGGCGCGCCGTCGGGCAGACGGCCGGGGACCGGCTGCGCCAGCCGCTCGCGGAAGCCCGCCGTGTCCAGGTCGTCCTGGGCGACGCCGACGACGCGCACGCCGCCGGCCACGTCGTCGACGATCTGCGCGAGCGCCGGGAGCAGGTAGCGGCGGGTCAGGTCCCCGGTGGCCCCGAGGAGGACGAACTGGGCGGTCACGCGGCACCTCCGGTGTGGCGGGCGATGTTGACGGCCGTGCTGACCAGGCCGATGTGGGAGAACGCCTGGGGGAAGTTGCCGAGGAAGGCGCCCGTGCCGGCGTCGACCTGCTCGGGCAGCAGCCCGACGTGGTTGGTGCGCGCCAGCAGGGACTCGAACAGCGCGCGCCCCTCGTCGAGGCGGCCGGAGTGCACGAGGTTGTCGGCCCACCAGAACGAGCACAGCAGGAAGGCGCCCTCGTCACCGGCCAGGCCGTCGGGGCTCTCGTGCGGCAGGTAGCGGTACAGCAGGCCGCCACCGGCGCCGAGCCGGTCCACGACGGCCTCCACGGTGCGCACCATGTGCGGGTCCGAGGCCTCCACGACGCGGCGCAGCGGCAGGGCGAGCAGGCTGGCGTCCAGCGTGTCCTCGCCCCCGCCGAGGTGCTCGGTGAAGTGCCCGCGCTCGCCCACGGCCTCGCGCAGCAGCGTCTCGCGGACGGTGGCGGCCAGGGCCTCGAAGCGGCCCGCCTCGCGCTCGCGGCCCGTCAGCCGGGCCAGGCGGGCGGTGCGGTCGGCGGCCACCTGGCACATCGCGACCGAGTAGGTGAACGGCCGGCCCGCGTCGCGGATCTCCCAGATGCCGTGGTCGGGGGTGCGCCAGTTCGCCTCCGCGGCGTCCGCCAGCGCGCGGAACCGGCCCCACAGCTCCTCGTCGACGTCGCCGCCGTGGTGCGCCCACTGCCAGGCGCAGTCGAGCACCTCGCCGTACACGTCGTGCTGCACCTGGTCGGCGGCGGCGTTGCCCCAGCGCACCGGCGCCGACCCGCGGTAGCCGCGCAGGTCGGGGTCGGTGAACTCCTCCCCGGGCGCCGTGCCGTCCAGCGTGTACAGCACCTTCGGCCGGTCCTGCTGGCGGAAGGCGGTCAGCACCCACCGCAGGAAGGCCGCGGACTCGTCCTCCAGGCCGATCCTGCGCAGCGCGTAGACGCTGTAGGCGGCGTCGCGCACCCACGTGAACCGGTAGTCCCAGTTGCGCTCGCCGCCGATCCCCTCCGGCAGCGAGGAGGTGGGCGCCGCCACCAGCGCGCCGTTCTCGTGGTGGTCGCACAGCTTCAGGGTGATGGCGCTGCGCACCACGTCCTCGGCGTACGGGCCCTCGTAGGTGACCTGCCGCGTCCACTCCCGCCAGGCGTCGGCGGTGCCCTCGAGGGCCCCGCTCACGTCGTCGACGGTGCGCAGCGCGGTGGGCCCCTGTGCCCAGCGCAGCACGAAGCCGACGGCCTCCCCGGCCCGCAGCCGCACCCGCCCCTCCAGGCGCTCCAGGCCGGGGACGGGGCGCGTCGTGGTCAGGCTCAGGTCGCGGCTGCGGCTGGGCCAGCGCAGGACCAGCCCGTCGGTGGCCCCCGCGACGTTCAGGCCGCCGCGGGCGCTCAGGGAGCTGCGCAGCTCCACCTCCCCGTCCAGCACGCGCACCAGGCGCACCAGCTCACCGGTGCCGGTGGCCGTGCCCACGCGCGGCGGGCCCGCCAGCGGCAGGGCGTCGAGCACCTCCACGACGCCGTCGCGGCCCTCGTGGCGCGCCCGCAGCTCGGTGCGCACCACGGCCGTGCGCGGCAGGTACTCCTGCCGGACGGAGACGAGGCCCTCGGGCTGCAGCAGCCAGCGGCCGCCGCGCTCGGCGTCCAGCAGGGAGACGAAGAAGCCGGGCCCGTCGAAGCGCGGCAGGCACAGCCAGTCGACGGTGGCGTCCGTCGCCACGAGGGCGGCGGTCGTGCCGTCGCCGATGAGCGCGTGGTCCTCGATCGGGGGGAAGTCGCGGGGCGGCGGGGTCGTCACGATCGCCTTTGCTACCAGGCACACGTCTCACCCGCACGGCGGGAGGGCCTGCGTCGCAACGTGTTCCGGGGCAACCAGCCCGTGCTCCAACGAGCGGCGGGCCCCCGGGGTTCCCCCGCGGCGGGCGCGGGCGGCGGCGCGTGCGCCCCCCCGCCGCCCGTGCCTACGATCTCCGCGGGAGGTGGTCGTCGTGGAGTGGGTGCAGAGCCTGGCCGAGCAGACCTGGCTGCTGTGGATCGCCGCGGCCCTCGTGCTCGGCGTCCTGGAGGTCACCAGCCTGGACCTGGTGTTCGCGATGCTGGCCGGCGGCGCGCTCGCCGGCTCGCTCAGCTCCGCCCTCGGCCTGGGCTACGTCGGGCAGGTGCTCGTCGCCTCGCTCGTGGCCGGGGCGCTGGCCGTCACCGTCCGCCCGCTCCTGCTGCGCCGGTTGCGCATGCCCGCCACCGGCACCACGAACACGCCCGCCCTGGTGGGCAGACCGGCGCTCACGCTCGAGGCCGTCACCGTGCGCGGCGGCCTGGTCAAGCTCGTGGGCGAGACGTGGTCGGCGCGCACCGCCAGCGCGGGCCAGGCGTTCGGGGCCGGCGAGGACGTCGTCGTCGTGGCCATCGACGGGGCGACGGCCGTCGTCGGCCCGCCCCCGCCGCCCCCCGCACCGCAACCCGAGGAGAAGCCCTGATGGTCACGCTGATCGTCCTGGTCCTGGTCGTCCTGTTCGTGGCGGTGATCGTCGCGCGGACCATCCGGATCGTCCCGCAGGCGACCTCCGTCATCGTCGAGCGCCTGGGCCGCTACTCGCGGACCCTGGACGCCGGGCTGCACGTCCTCGTGCCGTTCATCGACCGCGCCCGCGCCACCGTCGACCTGCGCGAGCAGGTCGTCTCCTTCCCGCCGCAGCCGGTCATCACCTCCGACAACCTCGTCGTGAGCATCGACACCGTCATCTACTACCAGCCGACCGACCCCAAGGCGGCGACCTACGAGATCGCCAACTTCATCCAGGGCATCGAGCAGCTGACCGTCACGACGCTGCGCAACGTCATCGGCTCGCTGGACCTGGAGCAGACGCTGACCAGCCGCGACCAGATCAACGGCCAGCTGCGCGGCGTCCTCGACGACGCCACCGGCCGCTGGGGCATCCGCGTCAACCGCGTCGAGCTCAAGGCGATCGACCCGCCGGCCAGCGTGCAGGACTCGATGGAGAAGCAGATGCGCGCCGAGCGCGACCGCCGTGCCGCGATCCTCAACGCCGAGGGCCTCAAGCAGTCGCAGATCCTCACCGCCGAGGGCGAGAAGCAGTCGCAGATCCTGCGCGCCGAGGGCCAGGCGCAGGCGGCGATCCTGCGCTCGCAGGGCGAGGCGCGCGCCATCACGCAGGTCTTCGACGCCATCCACCGCGGCGACCCGGACCCGAAGCTGCTGGCCTACCAGTACCTGCAGACGCTGCCGCAGATCGCCCGCGGCGACGCCAACAAGGTGTGGATCGTGCCCAGCGAGCTCAACGACGCCCTCAAGGGCTTCGGGAACATGTTCAGCGCCCACGGCGGCGCCGGGGACGGCCGGGCGGACGGGGCCGGGGAGGACGGCGCCGCCTCCGCCCGCCGGCGCCGGGCGGGGGGTGGGGTCCCGGCCAGCGACCTGGACGAGCCGACGCTGGAGGACCCGGCCGAGGCGCTGCAGCGGGCCCGCGCCGAGGCCGCCGGCGCCACCCGCGAGGCCGACTCCGCCACGAGGGCGACGGGCCGCGTGCCGGAGGCGTGAGCGCGCCGTGGGCGGGTAGGGGGCGGGTGTGCCCGCTCCCCACCCGCCCCGGCCCCGCCCGGTCCCCGGCCACCTCGAGCTGACGTTCGTCGGCACCGCCACCGTGCTGCTGCGGTGGGGGGGCCTGACGCTGCTGACCGACCCGAACTTCCTGCACCGCGGCCAGCGCGCCTGGCTCGGGCGCGGCCTGGTCAGCCGCCGGCTGACCGACCCCGCGCTGCGGGTGGACGAGCTGCCACCCCTGGACGGGATCGTCCTCTCGCACCTGCACGGCGACCACTTCGACCGGGTCGCCCGCCGCGGCCTGGACCGCTCCGTGCCGGTGGTGACCACCCCCCACGCCCAGCGCCGCCTCGCCGGGCTGCACGGCTTCCGCGACGTCACGGGCCTGCGCACCTGGGACGCCCGCGTGCTGCGCTCCGGCGCCGACGAGGTGCGCGTGACGGCCGCCCCCGGCCGGCACGCCCCCCGCGCGCTGGGGCGCCTGCTGCCGCCCGTGATGGGCAGCGTGCTGGAGTTCTCCAGCCCGGCCGAGGGTGGCGGCCGGCACCGGCTCACCGTCCACGTCACGGGCGACACCCTGGCGGTGCCGGAGCTGCGCGAGCTGCCGCGCCGCTACCCGGAGGTGGACGTCGCGGTGCTGCACCTGGGCGGCACGACGCTGCCCGGCGGGATCGTCGTGACCATGGACGCGGTGCAGGGCGCCGACGTGCTGGAGCTCGTCGCCCCCCGCGCGGCCGTCCCGGTGCACTTCGACGACTACCCGGTGTTCCGCTCGCCCCTGTCGGACTTCCGGGCCGAGACGGAGCGGCGCGGCCTCGCCGACGTCGTGCGCTACGTGGCGCGCGGGGAGACGGCGACGTTCTCGCGCTCGTGACGCCGACCGCCCAGGGCCTCGGCCACGGCGGTGCGGCGCAGCTCCTCGATCCGCTCCAGCTGGCTGTCGGCGCGCTGCACCAGCTGCTCCAGCAGCGCCCCGTCGAGCCGGTCGTCGCCCGGGGCCAGCACCTGCAGGGCCCGCCAGCCGGCCGCCTTGCCCTCCACGCCCATGAGCAGGACCTCCAGGTCGAACACCGACCCCAGCGGTGAGCGCCGCACCACGCGGCCGTTGAGCTTCAGGCGGGCCAGCCTCTCGGCGACCCGTCCCAGCAGCTGCCGCACGCGCTGGCGCTCGACGCCGAGCTCGCGCATGACGCCGCGCAGCGTGCGGCGGTCCTCGGCGACCTCCGCGGCCAGCTGAGCCAGCACGTCACCGGCCGGGGTGCCGCGGTGCGCGCGGGCGGCAGCGCGGAAGCGCGACAGGCCCGCGGCGGCTCCGGCCAGGTGGTCGTTCAGGTAGATCGCCAGCAGCTCGCGGTCCTGCTGGGCGGGGTGGGTGGCGTCGTGGTGGTGGGGCACGTCGTCCTCTCCGGCGGGGACCCTCGGGTCCGTGTCTGGGGTGCTCCGGTCCTCGCGGGAGGAGTACCCCGGTGCGGCGGGGTCGAACCCCCGGCCCGACGTGCCCGCGGGCGCGGGGGCCGCGACAGTGGTGGTCGTGGTGGAGCGCACGCCCGGTCCGGTGGACGCGGAGGTCGACCCGACGGAGAGCGGCGACCCGCCCGAGCGGGCGCCGGGCACCCGCCGCTGGCTGTTCGCCGACCAGCTGGGCCCGCACTTCCTCGACGGCCCGCGCCAGCCGGTCCTGCTCCTGGAGTCCACCGACGTCTTCCGCCGCGGCCGCTTCCACCGCCGCAAGGCGCACCTGGTCCTGTCGGCGCTGCGCCACCGCGCCCGCGAGCTGGGCGAGCAGGCCGTGCACGTGCAGGCCCCCACCTACGCGCAGGGCCTGGCCGAGGCGGGCCTGGCCGCCGGCGACCTCAGCGTGTGCGACCCCACCTCCTACCCGGCGCGCCGCCTCGTGCGGCGGTTGGGCGCGCAGGTGCTGCGCTCGCGCGGGTTCGTCGTCTCCGAGCCGCAGTTCCGCCGCTGGGCCGACGCCCGCGGCCGGCGGCGGCTGCTCATGGAGGACTTCTACCGCGACGTGCGCCGCCACCACGGGCTGCTCCTGGACGCGGGGGGCGGGCCGGTGGGCGGCTCCTGGAACTACGACCACGACAACCGCTCCGGCCCGCCGCGGCGGCGCGAGCGCCTCGACGTGGCCGAGCCCTGGTACCCGGCCGAGGACGACGTGGACGCGCAGGTGCGCGAGGACCTGGACCGCTGGGAGCGCGACGGGGACGTGGAGTTCACCGGCGAGGACGGCCCCCGCCGCTTCGCGGTGACGCGCCGCGAGGCGCTGCGGGCGCTGCGGCACTTCCTGGAGCACCGGCTGGAGCAGTTCGGCACCTACGAGGACGCCATGCTGCGCGGCGACCCGTGGATGGCGCACTCGCTGCTGTCGGCCCCGCAGAACCTCGGGCTGCTCGACCCGCTGGAGGTGGCCCGCCGCGCCGAGGAGCACGGCCGCGCCCACGGCGTCCGGCTGGCCTCGGTGGAGGGGTTCGTGCGCCAGGTGGTCGGCTGGCGCTCGTGGACGTGGCACCTGCACTGGTACCTGGGGGAGGAGTACAGGAGCTCCAACGCGCTGGGGGCCACCACCCCGCTGCCGCGCTGGTTCGCCGACCTGGACGCCGACGCCGTGGACGCCGCGTGCCTGTCGCACGTCCTGCGCGGGGTGCGCGAGGAGGGCTGGGTCCACCACGTCCCGCGCCTGATGGTGCTGGGCGGCTGGGGCCTGCAGCGCGGCTACCGGCCCGACGAGCTGGCCGACTGGTTCTGGCGCAACTTCGTCGACGGCTACGACTGGGTGATGACCACCAACGTCGTCGGCATGAGCCAGCACGCCGACGGCGGTGTGCTGGCCACCAAGCCGTACACCGCCGGCGGCGCCTACGTGGACCGCATGAGCGACTTCTGCCGCGGCTGCCGCTACGACCCGAAGGTCCGCGTCGGCGAGGACGCCTGCCCCTACACCGCGGGGTACTGGAACTTCCTGGCCACGCGGCGGACCCTCCTGGAGGGCAACCGGCGGATGTCCCAGGCCCTGCGCGGTCTGGACCGGCTGCCCGACCTCGACGGGGTGCTGGAGCAGGAGGCGCGGCGTGGTGACGGACCACCCTGAGCAGGAGGCCGCCCCCGCGCGCGGGCCCGGCGACCCCGCCTCCGACCGCCGTGGACGGTGACCGGCTGCCCGCGCTCACCTCAGCCCTTGATCGCGCCGCCCACCAGACCGCTGACGATGTGCCGCTGGGTGAGGACGAAGAAGACGACCATCGGGAGGATGGCGAGCACCGACAGGGTCATGAACAGCGGCCAGTCGGTCGAGAACTGACCCACCGCGCTGTAGACCTGCAGGACGATCGTCCGGTTGTCCGGGCTGGTGAGGAAGACGTTGGGGGTGATGAAGTCGTTCCACACCCACATGGTCTGGAACACCCCGACGGTCACGAGGATCGGCCGCACCAGCGGCAGGACGATGCGCCAGAAGATCTGCCACGGCCCCGCGCCGTCGATGCGGGCCGCCTCGATGATCTCGAACGGCAGCGTCCGCATGTACCCCTGGATGAGGAAGTAGCAGAAGATGGCGCCGGCGCTGTAGAGCAGCACCAGACCCGACAGGGTGTCGATGAGCCCGATGTCCACGAGGAAGCGGTACAGCGGGATGAGCGTCGACTGCCCCGGGATGACGAACGCCGCCAGCAGGCACAGTCCCAGCACCGTGTTGAAGCGCGAGGAGCGCACCACCATGGCGTAGGCCGCCATCGACCCCACCAGCAGCATCACGGTGATCGAGGCGACCGTGACCACGAGGGTGTTGACGAAGCTCGCCGCCAGGGGCACCCGTCCGAAGACGTCGACGTAGTTCTGCAGGTACAGCTGCGAGGGCAGCGCCAGGGGGGACGCCGACATTTCGGCCTGCGTCTTGAACGTGTTGACGACGACGTAGTACAGCGGCACGGCGACGAGCGCCGCCAGGCACAGCATGAGCGCCGAGTGGAGCCAGTACCCGGGGCCGCGCGGCCGTCCGTCCCGGCGTCGCGGGGGCCGGTCGAGCGGGGCGCGGGTGGCGGTCCCCGCGGGCAGCGTGGTGGTCATCGGACCCGTCCTTCCAGGCGGCGCGCCACGAGCAGCTGGCCCAGGGACACGGCACCGACGGCGAGGGTGAACATCACGGCGAGGGCGGAGGCGCGCCCGTACTCGCCCTGCGCCACGCCGCTGGTGATGATGGACTGCGTGAGCGTGTAGGTGGCGTAGCCGGGTCCACCGCCGGTCAGCGTGAACGGCAGGTCGTAGACCTTCAGGCCGCCCGTCATCAGCAGGAACGTGCTGATGGTGATGGCCGGCGTGAGCAGCGGCAGGGTGATGTACCGGAACTGCTGGGCGCGGCTGGCGCCGTCGATGGTCGACACCTCGTAGTAGTCCGCGGGGATCGACTGCAGGTAGGCCAGGTACAGCACGGCGTGCCAGCCGACCTGCGACCAGACCGCCACCAGGACGACCGAGCCGCGGGCCAGCCACGGGTCGGCCAGGAACGGGTAGGGACCCAGGCCGGTCAGGCTCTCGACGACCTGGTTGAGCACGCCGGAGCCCAGTGGCGAGAGGATGTACCCCCACACCAGGCCCAGCACGGCGATGCTGGGCACGGCGGGGAAGAACATCAGCGAGCGCACCAGCGAGCGCGCCAGGAAGGCGCGGTTCAGGGCGACCGCCAGCGGGATCGCCAGGGCCGTGATGACGGCGGTCTGCGCGACGGCGAAGCCGATGGTGAAGCCGAGCCCGGCGAGCATGGACGGGTCGGTGAGGATGCGCCCGTAGTTCTCCAGCCCGACGAACTCCGCGTCCAGGCTGTAGCCGGAGAAGTCGGTCAGCGAGTACCAGGACGTCTGCGCCAGCGGGACGAGGAACAGCACCACGAAGACCGCGATGACGGGCAGCAGGAACGCCTGGTGACCGGCCACCTGCTTCCAGCCGCCCTGCGGGCCGGAGCGCCCGGGCGTCGCGGTGCTGGCGGCGGCGCCGGGGACGACCGGGTTGCCCGCCCGGGCCCCGCGGCGCACCCGCTGGCGGACCTCCGGCGACGAGGGGGCGGCCATCAGGCGGACGCCAGGGTGCGGTCCATCTCCGCCGCCATGCCCTCGGGGGTCTGGCTGCCCTGCACCAGCAGCTGGGCCTGGGCGACCCCCGTCTCGTTGAGCTTGTCCTCCGCGCGCGTCCAGGCGATCTGCGGCAGGTAGATCTCACCGGCGCGCACGCCCTCGGCCACCACCTCCAGGGCCGGGTCGACCACCGGCTCGTAGTCGGCCGTGGTGGTGATGGCCGCGTTCTCCTCGTTGTAGGTCTGGATGGCCTCGCGGCTCGCCATGAAGGCCAGGAACCGGTCGGCCAGCTCGCCCTTCTCCGAGCGGCTGTTGACCGCGAACCCCGGCGAGGCCGCGCCGGCCAGGAACGGGGAACCGCCGGCCAGCGCCGGGACGCGCGCGAGCGCGAAGTCCAGGTCGGGCGCCGACTCGCGCAGCGTGGGGACGTCCCAGGGGCCGGTGATCGTCATGGCCACGCGCCCCTGCGCGAACTCGTCGCGGCCCTGGTCGCCGGTGATGCCGACGGCGTCGCGCGTGGCGTACCCCTCGTCCCACAGGCGCAGCCACTGCGCCAGGGGCTCGGTCCACTGCTCGACGAACGTGCTCGACCCGTCGAAGATCTGCTGGTCCATCGTGCCGCCCAGAGCGGCGTTCTGGGCTCCCAGGAAACCCGCGACGACGAGGGAGGGACCGGTGACCGCCTCGATGTAGGGGGTGGTGCCCGCCGCCTTCAGCTCCGCGCACAGCGCGAGGAACTCGTCCCAGGTCTCCGGGACGCCGTCCGCGCCGACACCCGCGAGGAGCTCGCGGTTGTAGGCGATGCCGGCGCCCCACGAGGACACCGACATGCCGTACGGCCTGCCGTCGCGCGCGTAGGTGGCGGCGTTGAACTCGTTGATCCCCTCCATGTAGGGCTTGCCCGAGAGGTCGGTGACGGCCTCGCCGTCGATGAGGTTGGTCTTGTTCTCCGCGGCGATCATGAAGACGTCCGCCGCGGTGCCCGACAGCACCCGGGTCTGCAGCGCCGCGATGTACTCGGCGACCGGCGGGGACTGGGAGAACTGGACCGGGACGTCGGGGTTCTGCTCGGCCCACAGGTCCAGGAGGGGCCGCATGGCCGCCTCGTCGTCCCACGAGAAGAACGCCAGGCCGTCGCCGCCACCGCCTCCGCCGCTGGCGCCGGAGGTGCTGCAGCCCGCGAGCGCGCCGGCGGCGCCACCCGCGGCCAGCGCCGTCATGAAGGCGCGCCGGCTCGTCCGGTGCGCCACGAGGCGCTCGAGCGGGTTGCGCGCGGGTGCGGCGTTGCGGCGGTGCAGCGTCACGGTGGCTCCTGGGGGTGTGGGTGGCCGTCGCCGCAGCGACGTCGTGCCGTGGCTCCCCGTGCGGTCGCAGCCGGGTGCGGCGCGCGGGCGGGTGGGGGGTCGGGGCGGTCCCCTCGTCGCGGGAGTCGTCGTCGAGCTCCTGGTTTGACGATAAACCAGGGGAGCGGGAGGGTGTCAAGCACTTCGGGGGTGAGCCGTCAGCGTGGTCGGGCACACTCGGGGACGATCCGGCGGGTCCCGCCGAGGGTTCTGCGTGAACGGAGGTCCGCGCCGTGGTGACGATGCGCGACGTGGCGGCGGCCGTGGGGGTCTCCTCGATGACCGTCTCGAACGTGCTGACCGGCCGCCGGCGCGTCAGCGCGGAGACGCGCCGGCGCGTGCTGGCCGAGGTGCAGCGCTCGGGCTACCAGGTCAACGTCGCCGCGCGCAGCCTGCGCCAGGGCCGCACCGGCGTCGTCGGCCTCGCCGTGCACGAGCTGGACAGCCACTACTTCGCGATGCTCGCCGCGGCCGTGGTCGCCCGGCTCTCCCGCGAGGGGCTGCGCGTCGTGGTGGAGCAGACGGGCGCCAGCCGCGAGGGCGAGCTGGCGGCCATCACCGACTCGCGCGCCAACGCCTACGACGGGCTGATCCTCAGCGCCAGCGACCTGGGACCGGCGGACGTGGCGGCCCTCGTGGGCGACCTCCCGGTCGTCATGCTCGGCGAGCGGCAGGACCTCGAGCGGTTCGACCACGTCGAGATGGCCAACGCCGACGGCGCCGAGGCCGCGGCCCGGCTCCTGCTCGAGCAGGGCTGCCGCCGGCTCGCCGCCATCGGCATGCCCCCGCCGGACCGCGGGCAGGACCCCTCCGGCGGGCGCGACGACGCGTTCCTCCTGCGCGCCCGCGGGGTGGCCCGCGCGGTGGCCGCCCACCCCGGCGCCCGCGTCGTCCCCGTCGAGACCACGAGCACCCGCCTGGCCGCCGGTGCTGCCCTCGTGGGAGAGGCCCTGCGCCTGCAGCCGGACACCGACGGGTTCGTCTGCGCGACCGACACGCTGGCCCTGGGAGTCCTGCGCGGCCTCGCCGACCGGGGCCTGCGCGTGCCCGGTGACGCGCTCGTCGTCGGTTTCGACGACGTGCCCGACGCCGCCTTCTCGAACCCCTCGCTGTCCACGGTCGCCCCCGGGCACGAGGAGATGGTCGAGGCGACCGCCCGGCTCCTGCTGCGCCGCATGGCCGACCGGGACGCGCCGCCCGAGCGCGTCGTGGCCGACTTCACGCTGGTGCGCCGGGAGTCGACCGGGCACGCCCCGTCCCCGCTCCGCTGAAGCCCCCGCGCGCCACCCGCTCAGCCCGCCGGGACCCCCGGCGGCGCCAGCCGCACCCGCGCGGAGCCGGCGCACCGTCGGCGGACCTCCCGCCGCGCAGGGCCGGCGACCGGGGCGGGGGACCCGGAGGCGCCTCCCGCCGCGGTGCGGCACCGCGACGCGCCCCGGGTCGAGGACGGGGTCGCTGACGGGGTCGAGGACGGGGTCGGGTCCCGCGCGAGTCGCCCTCGCGCCGCACCGGGGCCGGGGTTAGGGTCGGCCCAGCGACGGCGCCGGTACCGGCGTCCCGGACGACGAGGAGGTGCGCGTGGGGCTGAAGACCTTCCTCGAGGGCTGGCCGGTCTACCGCCAGATCACCGGGGACGACCCCCTGGGCCGCGGTGCGGCCTCGCAGTCGGCGCGCTCGCGCTCCCTGGAACCGCGCACGACGTCGGCCGACCGCGTCGCCAAGTCCGTCTGCCCCTACTGCGCCGTCGGCTGCGGCCAGCGCGTCTACGTCAAGGACGAGAAGGTCGTCCAGATCGAGGGCGACCCGGACAGCCCGCACTCGCGCGGGCGGCTGTGCCCCAAGGGGTCGGCCAGCGAGCAGCTCGTCAACGGCGACGCGCGCGTGACGACGGTGAAGTACCGCGCCCCGTTCGCCACCGAGTGGAGCGACCTCGACCTCGACACGGCGATGGACATGATCGTCGACCGCGTCCTCGACGCCCGCCGGCGCGGCTGGCAGGACGCCGACGAGGAGGGGCGCCCGCTCAACCGCACGATGGGGATCGCCAGCCTGGGTGGCGCCACGCTGGACAACGAGGAGAACTACCTCATCAAGAAGCTGTTCACCGCCATGGGCGCCATCCAGGTGGAGAACCAGGCGCGCATTTGACACTCCGCCACGGTGCCCGGTCTGGGTGCCTCGTTCGGTCGCGGTGGGGCCACCGGTGACCAGCAGGACCTGAGCAACGCCGACGTCATCGTCATCCAGGGCTCGAACATGGCCGAGTGCCACCCGGTCGGGTTCCAGTGGGTGATGGAGGCCAAGGCGCGCGGGGCCAAGGTGATCCACATCGACCCCCGCTTCACGCGCACCAGCGCGCTCGCCGACACGTACGTGCCCATCCGCAGCGGCACGGACATCGTGCTGCTCGGGGCGATCATCAACAAGGTCCTCACCGAGGAGCGCGACTTCCGCGAGTACGTCCTCGCGTACACGAACGCCTCGTGGATCATCAACGAGGACTTCCAGGACACCGAGGACCTCGACGGGCTGTTCTCCGGGTTCAACCCGGAGACCCGCTCCTACGACACCGACTCCTGGCAGTACGCCGGGTCGGAGGAGCACGGCGAGGAGGAGGAGGAGACCGCGAGGTCGTCCTCGGCCGAGACCGGTCAGTCCATGGGGTCCGGCGGCGCGCCGGTCGACCACGAGCAGATCCAGCGCGACCAGACCCTCCAGGACCCGCGCACGGTGTGGCAGATCCTCAAGCGGCACTTCGCCCGCTACACGCCGGAGATGGTCTCCGAGGTGTGCGGCATCCCCACCGACCTGTTCGACGAGGTGGCCGAGGCCTGGATCTCCAACTCCGGCCGGGAACGGACCGGCGCGCTGGTCTACAGCGTCGGCTGGACCCAGCGCGGCACGGGTGTGCAGTACATCCGCGCCGGCGCCATCCTGCAGCTGCTGCTGGGGAACATGGGGCGGCCCGGCGGGGGCATCCTGGCCCTGCGCGGGCACGCCAGCATCCAGGGGTCCACGGACATCCCGACCCTGTACAACCTCCTGCCCGGTTACCTGCAGATGCCGCACGCGGCCCGGCACAGCGACCTGGACAGCTACGTCGCCGCCATCAAGGGGGCCAACCAGAAGGGGTTCTGGGGCAACGCCGACACGTACATCGTCAGCCTCCTCAAGGCGTACTTCGGCGACGCGGCGACGGCCGACAACGACTACCTGTTCGGGCGGCTGCCGCGCATCAGCGGTGACCACGGGACCTACTCGCAGGTCATGGACATGATCACCGGCGGGAAGATCTTCGGGTACTTCCTGCTGGGCCAGAACCCGGCCGTCGGCTCGGCCAACGGTCGCGCCCAGCGCCTGGGCATGGCCAACCTGGACTGGCTCGTGGTCCGCGACCTCGTGATGATCGAGAGCGCGACCTTCTGGAAGGACTCCCCGGAGGTGGGGACCGGGGAGATCGTCCCCGAGCAGTGCCGCACCGAGGTGTTCTTCCTGCCCGCGGCCACGCACGTGGAGAAGGAGGGCACCTTCACCCAGACGCAGCGGCTGCTGCAGTGGCGGGAGAAGGCGGTCGAGTCCCCGGACGACGCCCGCAGCGAGCTGTGGTTCTTCTACCACCTGGGCCGGGCGATGAGGGAGCGGCTGGCGGGGTCGGACGACCCCCGCGACCGCCTCCTGCTGGACCTCGCGTGGGACTACCCCCTGCACGGCGAGCGGGACGAACCCGACGCCGAGGCGGTCCTGAAGGAGATCAACGGCTACGACACCACCACCGGTGAGCTGCTGCCGGGCTACACGGCGCTGAAGGCGGACGGCAGCACCTCCAGCGGCTGCTGGATCTACTCCGGCGTGTACGCGGAGGGCGTCAACCAGGCGGCTCGGCGCAAGCCCGGCCGCGAGCAGTCCCTGCACGCCCACGAGTGGGGCTGGGCGTGGCCGATGAACCGCCGCGTCCTCTACAACCGCGCCTCGGCCGACCCGGACGGCAAGCCGTGGAGCGAGCGCAAGGCCCTGGTGTGGTGGGACGAGGAGGCCGGCCGCTGGACCGGCGACGACGTGCCCGACTTCGAGGCCACCAAACCGCCGTCCTACCGGCCGCCGGAGGGCGCGACCGGCCCGGACGCCCTGGCCGGTGACGACCCGTTCGTCATGCAGTCCGACGGCAAGGGGTGGCTGTTCGCGCCGAAGGGCGTGGTCGACGGGCCCCTGCCGGCGCACTACGAGCCGGGCGAGTCGCCGTTCCGCAACAGCCTCTACACCCAGCAGCAGAACCCGGCGCGCGTGGTCTACACCAACCACCTCGACGAGGTGCACCCCAGCCCGCCGGAACCCGGCAGCGAGGTGTTCCCCTTCGTGTGGGTCACCTCCCGCCTCACCGAGCACCACACCGCCGGGGGGATGAGCCGCTTCCTGCCGTACCTGGCGGAGCTGCAACCGGCGCTGTTCATGGAGGTCTCGCCCGAGCTGGCCGCCGAGCGGGGGCTGCAGCACCTGGGCTGGGCGCACGTGGTCACCGCGCGCGCCGTCGTCGAGGCGCGGGTGCTGGTCACCGACCGCCTGGCGCCGCTGAAGGTGCAGGACCGCGTCGTGCACCAGGTGTGGCTGCCCTACCACTGGGGCGCGGGGGGGCTGACGACCGGCGACGTCGTCAACGACCTCGCGCACATGACGGTCGACCCCAACGTCCACATCCAGGAGTTCAAGGCCGGCACGTGCGACGTGCAGCCCGGTCGCCGGCCGCAGGGGCGCGCTGCGCTGGACCTGGTGGACGCCTACCGCCTGCGCGGGGGCGTGACGATGGCCACCGGCAGCGTCGCGGTCACGCAGCAGTACCTGGACGGGGAGATGGACCGCGGCGAGCAGGCCGTGGCCGGGTCCACGCCGGCCGGCACGGGCGAGCACCCGGACCTCGTCGAGGACGTGCTGTCGGTGCGGCACGAGGTGCGCAGCGCTCCGGGGCGCGCGCAGCAGCACGGCGTGGACGGCGCGCGCCTGGTCATCGGCGAGGGGCCGAGGGTCAGGGCGCACCACGACCAGGGAGCCGGGCCGCGCGACGCGGGCAACGGGTCCGCCGCAGCGGGGGAGGACGACGGGTGACAGGGGCGAACAGCCTGTACGGACGGCTCGACGACCCGGCCCGCGACGCCGGGTACGCGGACCCGCCGCCGCGCAAGGGCTTCTTCACCGACACGTCGGTGTGCATCGGGTGCAAGGCCTGCGAGGTGGCCTGCAAGGAGTGGAACGCGGTGCCGGAGGACGGCATCGACCTCCTCGGGATGTCCTACGACAACACCGGCGGGCTGGGCGCCGACTCGTGGCGCGCGGTGCGCTTCGTCGAGCAGTCGCGCTCCGCCGGCCGGCAGACGCCGCCGTACGCGGCGGACGCCACCGGCACCGGCTCGGAGCAGCTGCAGCAGGACACCGTGGCCGCCGGGATCGACGTCTTCGACGAGGCCGCCCGGCTGGGCACCGCGGTGCCGGGCGGGCAGCCCGTGGCCGGCGTCGCGGTCGACCGGGCGACCGGCGGGTGCGGCAGCGGCGGCGGGTGCGGGTGCTCGGGCGGCTCGGGCGGCTCGGGCGGCTCGGGCGGCTCGGGCGGCACCGCCGCCCCGGGGGGCGCCAAGGACCTCGGGATGCCGGGGATGCTGGCGCCGGGCGCCGTGCCCGACCGCGACGGGCGGCAGGCGGTGCGCTGGCTCATGGCGTCCGACGTGTGCAAGCACTGCACGCACGCCGCGTGCCTGGACGTCTGCCCCACCGGTTCGCTGTTCCGCACCGAGTTCGGCACGGTCGTCGTCCAGGACGACATCTGCAACGGCTGCGGGTACTGCGTGTCGGCGTGCCCCTACGGCGTGATCGACAAGCGCGAGGAGGACGGCCGGGCCTGGAAGTGCACCCTGTGCTACGACCGGCTCAAGGACGACGAGACGCCCGCCTGCGCCAAGGCCTGCCCCACCGAGTCCATCCAGTACGGCGACCTGGACGAGCTGCGCGAGCGCGCCGAGCGGCGCCGGCAGCAGCTGCACGACGTCGGCGTCACCGAGGCGCGCCTGTACGGGCACGACCCCGAGGACGGTGTCGGCGGGGACGGCGCGTTCTTCCTCCTCCTCGACGAGCCGGAGGTGTACGGGCTGCCGCCGGACCCGGTCGTGACGACCCGCGACCTGCCGTCGATGTACAAGCACATGATCGTGGCCGCCGGGGCCATGCTCCTCGGGGTGGCCGCCGCGGCGGTGGGACGGCGATGAGCGAGCAGCCGCAGCTGAAGGGTTTCCGGGGGCACGAGGACCCCCGCCCGTCCCAGGCCACCCCGCGCCAGCCCGGCGTCCCCGGGCACGACGACGTCGGCACCGACCCCGTCGGCGGCCAGGCCGCCCGCATGTGGGAGGCCGGGATGGGCCGCCGCGAGCGGCGCCGCCGGCGCGGTGACGTGAACGCGGTCGTCCCCGAGGCCGAGTTCCGCTCCTACTACGGCCGGGCCGTCCTCAAGCCGCCCGTGTGGAAGCACGACATCGCGTACTACCTGTTCACCGGGGGACTGGCGGCGGGAACGTCGATGCTCGCGGCCGTCGCCGACCTGCGGGGGCACACCGCGGCGCGCCGCGGGCTGCGCACCACCTCGCTGGCCGCCGTGGGCGCCAGCGCGTACTTCCTCATCGTCGACCTCGGGCGGCCCGAGCGCTTCTACATGATGCTCAGGACGGCCAAGCCGACCTCCCCGATGTCGGTCGGGACGTGGATCCTGTCGGCGTTCGGCCCCCTCTCCGGCGCCGCGGCCGTCGCCGAGCTGGCCTGGCTGCTGCCCGAGCGCGGTCTGCCCGGGCTCGCACGGCGCGTCGCCGCCGGTGTCGGCCGCGCCGCCGGCCTCGGTGCCGCGGTCGTCGGCCCCCTGCTGGCCACGTACACGGCGGTGCTGTTCGCGGACACGGCGGTCCCGAGCTGGCACGAGCCCTACCGGGAGCTGCCGTTCGTCTTCGGCGGCAGCGCCCTGGCGGCCAGCGCGGGCGCGGCCCTGGTGCTCGCCCCCGCCGCGCAGACGCGCACCGCGGTCCGGCTGGCCCTCCCGGCCGCCGCCACCGAGCTCGTCGCCGCCCACCGCATGGAGCACGCCCACGGCGTGGTCAGCGAGCCCTTCCAGCTCGGCCGGCCGGGGAAGATGCTCAAGGCGGCCCGCGCCCTCACCGTCGCCGGCGCCGTCGGCGCCCTCGTCGGCCGCCGCTCGCGCGTGGTCGCCGCCGTGTCCGGGGCGAGCCTGCTGGCCGGGTCCTTGCTCACCCGCATCGCCGTGTTCGAGGCGGGCGTCGACTCGACCCTGGACCCCCGGTACGTCGTGGTCCCGCAGCGGGAGCGGCTGGCCGCGCGGGGAGGCCGGTCGCAGGACACCTGAGGCCGGCAGCGGACCGGTGGTCCGCGCTCACCAGCACCCCGAGGAGGCGCCGTGGCGTACAAGGGTCCCGACGACGTCGCGGTCGCCGCCGTCGCGGCGGGCGCGAAGAAGGCGGCGCTGCCGCTGCCGAAGATGCTCGTCGGCGGCTTCCTCGCCGGCGCCTACATCGCCTTCGCCGGGCTGATCGCGGTGGACACCACCGCCGGTCTCGACCCCGCCATCTGGGGCGGCATCATCACCCTGCTCAACGGCGCGGTGTTCACCCTGGGCCTCGTGCTGGTGATGGTCGCGGGGGCGGAGCTGGTCACCGGCAACATGGCCCTCGTGCCGATGGCCGTTCTGCAGGGGCGCGCGAGCGTGGGCCAGCTCCTGGGCAACATCGGCGTGCTCCTGGTCGCGAACCTGCTGGGAGCGCTGTTCGTCGCCTACGTCCTGGCCGTCGCCACCGGGGTGATCGGCGGGCCCGACGCGGCGGAGGGCACGACGGCCGCCGCCAACCACGAGCGCCTGGCCGGGCTGGCCACCAGCAAGGCGGTGGGCGAGGCGCACCACGAGGTGTTCCTGCGCGCCGTCGGCTGCAACTGGCTGGTCTGCCTGGCGGTGTGGATGTCCCTGGCCGCCGAGGACGTCGCCGGCAAGGTGCTGGCGATCTTCTTCCCCATCACGGCGTTCGTGGCGCTCGGGTTCGACCACGTCGTGGCGAACATGTTCTTCCTGCCCGCCGCCTGGTTCGCCGGCGTCCCCGGCTTCGGGTGGGGCGACATCCTGCTGAACTGGCTGTTCGCCCTGCTGGGCAACGTGCTCGGCGGCGGGCTGTTCGTCGGCCTGGCCTACTGGTTCCTGCACCTGCGCGGCCGCGAGCGCGAGGCGCCGCAGGCCGGGGCCTGACGGGCCCTCACGCGCCGCAGGTGCACGGCGGGTCGTGCCGCGCCGCTGCCACCTGCCGGGCCTCCAGCAGGAGCAGGACGCCGCCCACGCCCAGCGCTGCGGTCACGGTCCCGCCCGCCAGCACCCACCCCAGCAGCGGCAGCGCCCAGCGCGCCCGCGCCAGGTCGGCGTCGTCGAGGGCCACCGTCCACGGGTCCGCCGTCGTGTTCGCGTCCCCCCGGGTGGTCATGGCCCGCGCGCCGTCCCGCTCGGAGACGGCGGTGACGCGGTGCAGGACCGGTCGGCTGCCCGTGTCGTAGGGGGCGGGCGGGCGGAACGCGACGACGTCGCCCGCGCGCACGTCCGCACCCGCCAGCGGTGTCGTCACCACGAGGCTGCCCCGCGGGAACACCGGGTCCATCGACCCGGTGAGCACGGGGACGACCCGCGCCCCGACGAGGTGCGCGGCGAGCACGAGCAGGGCCGACAGCACGAGCACCGCCCAGCCCGTCCGCGCGCGGGCGGTCACGAGCTGGTCCTGTCGCGGCCCGCTGGCCGGACCGGCGCCACCCGGAGGTCGATCCTGGTGAGCACCGAGACGGTGAAGGACAGGCGCAGGTACAGGCTGCGGCCGGCCGGGACCACCGGTGTGGTCGCCGTGCGCAGCTGCGACGACAGCACGTCCACGGCCAAGGTGGTCCGACCCGACGCGCACGTGCCCGCCGTCCAGGGCACCGCGCAGGTCTCGACGGTCGCGCTGAGCGTCAGGAGCGCGGGCTTGGACAGGCTCAGGAGCACCGGCAGGTCGAGGGAGGAGGTGTTGCGCAGCTCCAGGGCGATGGGCGGGGCGAGCACCAGGACGTCGCCGGAGTAGCTCGTGCGGTCGGCGGACACGCCGGCGGCCGGAGCGAGCTCGGCGCCGAGGACCGCGGTGGTGACCGTGCCGACCGGTGCGGTCGACGAGCGCGACCACGCCGCCGCGGCGTCCGCCGCACCGCTGAGGGAGGAGAGCACCACGCACACGACCGCGGCGGCCAGGCGCACGGGTGTCAGCCGCCGGTGCGGTCGCGGCCGCCGACGAGCGTGCTCGTCACGCGGATCGACAGGGTCGACGACTCGGCCTGGACGTCCGAGGGCGCCGTGCTGTTGAAGGTGAACTTGTACCGGAGCCGCTGGACGGCGCCGGAGCCCGGTTGGATCGTCCCGTGGTCCACGGCGCGGCCGGTCGCCGTGACGGTCCCCGCTGCACCGACGGGGGTGCCGGCCGCGCCGGCGCAGCCGAGCTGGCCCGTGCTCCAGGCGCTCGGGCAGCTGGCGACCTCGACGTCCAGCCACGGCGCCAGGGCACCCGTCGCGCTCACCAGACCCGTGAAGGCCGCGGCGGTGGAGCCGTCGTTGCGCACGTCGACGTAGCGGTAGAAGAAGTCCCCGGGGACGAGGTTGGCGATGTTGGCCGTCAGCGGCATGCCGTTGGCGGGCAGCACCTCGACCGCTGCGGTGGCGGCGGCCACCGACGAGGGCGCGGCGTCCTTGCTGACGTTCCAGCTCGCCAGGGCGCCGGTGCCGACGAGGGTCACCCCGCCCACGGCGAGGAGCGCGGCCACCGCGCGGCGCCGGCGCCGGGCCCGCTGCGCGGGGCACGTGCTGGTGTGGGGTTCGGTCGTGGTCACGGGGTCACCTGCCGGTCGGTGCGGGACCGGTCACTAGTACGGACCGGCGCGGTCTCCTAGGTGATCGACCGGTGGTGCCCCGCCTTGACCCGCACGCGTGACCCCCGAAGGGGCCGCGCCCCTCAGCCGCTGCGGCGTCCCAGGAACGAGGCGATGCGGCCCACCGCGGTCTCCAGCGTCTCCACGTGCGGCAGCGTGACGATGCGGAAGTGGTCCGGGTGCGGCCAGTTGAACCCGGTGCCCTGCACGACGAGCACGTGCTCCTGCTCCAGCAGGTCCAGCACCAGCTGGTAGTCGCTGTGCACGCGGTGGACCTCCGGGTCCAGGCGCGGGAAGCAGTACAGGGCGCCGCGCGGCTTGACGCAGCTGACGCCGGGGATCTCGTTGAGCAGCTCCCACGTGCGCCGCGACTGCTCGGCCAGCCGCCCGCCGGGCAGCACGAGGTCGGTGATCGACTGGTGCCCGCCCAGCGCGGCCTGCACGACGTGCTGGGCGGGCACGTTCGCGCACAGGCGCATGTTCGCCAGCAGGTCCAGGCCCTCGATGAAGCTGGCCGCGTGGTGCTTGGGGCCGGACACGACCATCCACCCGGAGCGGAACCCCGCCACCCGGTACGCCTTGGACAGGCCGTTGAACGTCAGGCACAGCACGTCGGGGGCGACGGCCGCCGTCGAGGTGTGCGTCGCCCCGTCGTAGAGGATCTTGTCGTAGATCTCGTCGCTGAGCAGGAGCAGCCCGTGCCGGCGGGCCACCTCGGCGATCCGCTCCAGCACCGGGCGCTCGTACACCGCGCCCGTGGGGTTGTTGGGGTTGATGACCACGACGGCCTTGGTGCGCTCGGTGACCAGCGAGGCCAGGTGCTCGGTGTCCGGGGCCCACCCGTCGGACTCGTCGCAGCGGTAGTGCACGGCCCTGCCCCCGGCGAGGCTGACCGCCGCCGTCCACAGCGGGTAGTCCGGCGCGGGCACCAGGACCTCGTCGCCGTCGTCCAGCAGCGCCTGCATCGCCATGACGATCAGCTCGCTGACGCCGTTGCCGAGGTAGACGTCCTCGACGTCCACGCCCGCCAGGTCCTTCTGCTGGCTGTACTGCATGACCGCCCGCCGCGCCGACAGCAGCCCCTTGCTGTCGCTGTACCCCTGCGCCTGCGGCAGGTTGGCGACCATGTCCTCCAGCAGCTCCGGCGGCGCCTCGAAGCCGAACGGGGCGGGGTTGCCGATGTTCAGCTTCAGGACCCGCTGCCCGGCCTGCTCCAGCTCCTGGGCGCGGGTCAGCGCGGGGCCCCGGACGTCGTAGAGGACACCGGCGAGCTTGGTCGACTGGAGGATCTGCACCCTCCCGATCCTGCACCCCCGCGCCCGGCTCAGCCGACCGGGAGGGCCCCGGCGCGCCGCACCGCGGCGGCACCGGCGCCGGCGGGCGCCTCGGGCCCGCGCTGCGGCAGCGTGAACACCACCGTGGTGCCCCCGCCGGGGGTCTCCTCGGCGTGCACGCGCCCGCCGTGGCGGCGCACGATCCGCTGGCAGGTCGCCAGCCCGATGCCGTGGCCGCCGGGCCCGCCCTGCCCACCGCCGTCCGGCGACCCGACTTGCGCGAACATCTCGAACACCCGCTCGCGGTCGGCCTCGGGGATGCCGCGGCCGTTGTCGGCGACGCGGAACTCCCAGCCCTCGCCGGTGCGCGCGGCGCTGACCTCCACCGCGCACGCCCGGTCCGGGTCGCGGTACTTGACCGCGTTGCCCACCAGGTTCTGCAGCAGCTGGCGCAGCAGCACCGGGTCGGCGTGCACGACCGGCAGGGGAGCGGGCGCGCGCACGACGGCACCGGCCGCGGCCACCTGCGCGGCCAGGTCGTCGCACGCCTGCGCGAGGACCTCGCCGGTGTCGGTGGGCCTGCGCTCGCACACCACGGCCCCGGCCCGCGAGTGCCGCAGCAGGGCGTCGATGAGCGCGCTCATCCGGTCCACCCCGCGCAGGGCCGCCGCCACCCAGCCGCGGCCCTCCTCGCCCAGCGCCTCGCCGTGCACCTCGCCGATCATCTGCACGTACCCCGACACGACGGTCAGCGGGGACCCCAGGTCGTGGCCGGCGACCCCCGCGAAGTGCTCCAGCTCGCCGTTGGAGCGCAGCAGCTCCTCGGTGCGCTCCGCCAGCTCCGCGTGCGCCTCCACCAGCGCGGCCTCCCGCGCCCGCACCGCGGTGACGTCCTGCATGGCGACCACCGCGCCCAGCGCGGTGCCGTCCGCGGCGCGCATCAGCCGCCCCGAGCACACGACCGTCACCGGCCGGCGCCCGCGGGGCGCGATGACGATCTGCACCCCGCGCACGAACTCCTCGCGGAACACCCGGGCCAGGGGGACCGCCGACGGGCGCAGGGGTGTGCGCCCGTCGGCGGCGAACAGGTCGTAGGTGCCCGCGTGCTCCGCCGGGTCCAGGTCCGCGTCGGCGTCCAGGCCGTGCCAGGTGCGGGCCACCTCGTTGAACTGCACCAGGCGCCCGTCCGCGTCGGCGACGACCACGCCCAGCTCGGCGGTGGCCAGCACGGCCTCGGCCAGCTCCCCGCGCCGCTCGGCCTCCGCGGCCGCCGCGCGCACCTGGCGCAGCAGCTCCTCGCGCTCGTCGCGCCCCAGCGCCAGGGCCAGGCCGATGACGGCGCTCAGCCCCGCGTACGCCTGCACGACGAGGGCGCGGGCGCCCGGGTCGGCCACGTGCGCGAACGGGCCGTGCCCGGCCAGGGTCAGGCCGACCGCGGCGACGGTCGCGACCAGCGCCAGCAGCACCACGGCGGTGGTGTCGAACCGCAGCGCGACCCAGACGACGAGACCGACGGGCACGAACACGAGCGGCAGGGAGTCCAGCGCCCCGAAGACGAGGACGTGCGCGAGCGCGCCGGCCACCACGACGGCGACCAGCTCCACGACGCGCCAGGGCGCCGGGCGCGCCCACCGGTCCCCGCGGGAGCGGGCCGCGCGCACCGCCGCCGCCAGGAGCGGGCCGGCGCACAGCGTCAGCAGCACCGCGACCGCGCCGCGCGCGACCCACACCGCGGCGCCCACCCACGACCAGGCGCCGGTGGCCACCCACACCGCGCCGGTGCCCAGCACCGCGCCGGCGGCCGACGCCGCGCCCGCCGCTCCCAGCAGGAGGCCCAGGTCCGCCACCGTCGCCGGCGGGCGGGCACCCAGGTGCGGGCACCAGGCCGCCACGGCGCGCACGAGCGCCGCGACCTGCACGACGTTCGCGGCGGCCAGGGCGGCCGCCAGCGCCGGCGGGGTGCCCGTCAGCGCGGTGATCGCGCCGGTCAGCACCGCCAGCGCGCCCCAGTCCGCCCAGCGGTGCGCCCCGCCGCGGCGGGCGAGGAACCACAGCGCGGCGATCCCCGCGCCAGGGTGGACCAGGCCGATGCCGCTGGCGTCGACGGCGGTCGAGCGGCCCAGCCACACCGCCGCGGCGAACACCGCGGCGAAGGCGGCGGCGGCCGGCAGCCCGGCGGCGCGCGCGGGTGCGGCCTCGACGGCCCCGACGGACCCGACGGCCCCGACGGCCGCGGGGCCCGTCACGGGGTCGTCCGCGGTGCGTCGACGGCGCGCAGCTCACCCGCCAGGGCGCGCACCGCGGCGCACGCCCGCCCGGCCAGGCCGTCCAGGGCGTCCAGCTGCTCCGCGCCCGCGCTGCCGCCGCCGCGCGCGGTGTCCTCCAGCTGCGCGCACGCCTGCGCCAGCTCCTCGGCGCCCAGGTTGGCCGCCGATCCCTTCAGGGCGTGCGCGTGCACCGCCACGGCCGCGGGGTCCCGCGCGAGCACGGCCGCGCGCAGCTGCTCCAGCGCCGCGGGGGCGCGGTCGGCGAAGGAGGTCAGCAGCCCGGCGAACAGCTCGCGGTCCTGCGCCGTCGCGACACCGCCGAGGTCCTCCAGGCGGGCCCGCACCGAGACCTCCAGCGGCGGCCACGGTGCCGGCTCCGCGACGGCGTCCGGAGCCGTGGCGAGGACGGGCGAGGGGGCGGGCGAGGGGGCGGGGCCGTCGGCGAGGGCGGCGGGGACGGCGCCGTCCAGGCGGTGCGCCTCCCGGGCCCGCTCGCCGTCGCGGCGCACCGCGCCCACCAGCCGCTGCAGCACGACGCGCTGCAGCACCTCCTGCAGCTCGCGCGCGCGCACCGGCTTGGTCAGGTGCTCGTCCATGCCCGCGGCCGCGCACGCGTCTCGGTCGCCGGTGAGCACGCTGGCGGTCAGGGCCACCACGGGCGGCTGCCGGTCGGCGGGCAGGTCGGTGCGGATGCGCCGGGTGGCCTCCAGGCCGTCCATCCCGGGCATGTGCAGGTCCATGAGGACCACGTCGTACTCGTGCTCGCGCACGGCCTCCACAGCCGCCCGGCCGTCGGCGACGACGTCCACCGCGTGCCCGAAGCGGGCCAGCAGCAGCTGCGCGACGCGCTGGTTGACGACGTTGTCCTCCGCCAGGAGCACCCGCAGGGTCCGCGCGGGCGCGGGGGGGCCGGCCGGCTCCGGCGCCGCCGGACGGCCGGGACCGTCCGCCGGACCCCGCGCCGGACCCCGCGCCGGACCCCGCGCCGGGTCCTGCGCCGAGCTCTCCGCCCGGCCCAGCGCCTGCTCCAGCGCGCCGCGCAGCACCTCGCTGCGGGTCGGCTTGGACAGCACCACGTCGAAGACGCCACCGGCGGCCGCGGCCGGCACGTGCACGCTCGTCAGCAGCGCCGTCACCGCCGGTCGCCGGTGCGCCGGCAGCTCCGCCACGGCCCGGGCCAGCTGCTCGCCGTCCATGCCGGGCATGTGCATGTCGACCACCGCGACCGCCGGCACGTCCGCCGCGTCCACCACCGTCGACAGCAGCCGCAGGGCCTCCGCTCCGGAGGCGACGTCGGTGCAGCGCGCGCCCCACCCCTCCAGCTGCAGGCGCAGCACGCGCCGGTTCGTGGCGTTGTCGTCCACGACGAGGACGTGCCGGCCCGCCAGCGTCGAGGGCGCGGCGGTCCGCCCGTCCTCCTGCGGCGGCCCGGCCGGCAGGCGCAGCGCGACGGAGAACGTCGAGCCGATGCCGGGGACGCTGTCCACGTCCAGGCGCCCGCCCATCGCCGCGACCAGCCGGGCGCTGATCGCCAGGCCCAGGCCCACGCCGCCGTGGCCGCGGGTCGTGGAGGAGTCCAGCTGCCCGAAGCGCTCCAGCAGCCGCACCACGTCGTGCGGGGCGATGCCGACACCGGTGTCGCGCACGGCGATCCGCACGTCCACCAGCTCCGGCTCGTCCGGGGCGACCGGTGCGGGGGTCGCCACGACGGTGAGGGCCACCTCCCCGCGGGAGGTGAACTCCACGGCGTTGTCCAGCAGGTTCGCCACGACCTGCCGCAGCCGGTCCGCGTCCCCGCGCACCGTCGCCAGCGCCGGCGCCTCCACGTGCGCGGTCAGCTCCAGGCCCTTGGCCGACGCCTCGTGCGCCAGCAGCGCCACCGCGGACTCGGCGACCCGGCGCACGCAGAACGGCTCGTCGGCCAGGCGCAGGTCCCCGCTCTGCAACCGGGAGAAGTCCAGCACCTGGTCGATGGTGGCCAGCAGCGCGTCGCCGGAGTCGCGCACCGTCTCGGCCAGCTCGCGCTGGCGGTCGTCCAGGGGCGTCTGCAGCAGCAGGTCGCTCATCCCGATGACGGCGTTCATCGGGGTGCGCACCTCGTGGCTCATCGTCGCCAGGAACGACGTCTTCGCCGCGTCGGCGGCCAGCGCCTCGTCGCGGGCGCGCACGAGCACGCCGACGGCCTCCTCGATGGAGCGGGCCACCTCCACGACCTCGCGCGGTCCGCGCTCCACGCGCACCCGCGGCGGCTCACCGGCCGCCAGCTGCTGCGCCGCGGCCGCGACCTCCTGCACCGGCTGCACCAGGGAGCGGCGCACCCACACCGCACCGCCGGCCACCAGCGCCAGCGCCAGCGCCGTGCCGGCCAGCACGAGGCGGTGGGTCGTGGCCGCGCGTTCGGCGCCCTCGGCGCGCTGGGCGGCCAGCACCGCGCGCTGCTCGGTCTCCAGCACGTCCAGGGCGGCGGTCGTGCGCCGCATCGCCCGCCGGCCGGCGTCGGTGGCGACGACGGCCCGCGCCTCCTCGAACCCCCGCTCGCGGCGCAGCGCGATCGTGCTGTCCAGCTCGACGAGCTTCTCGCGCACCGCCGTGGCCAGCTCCGCGCCGGCGGCGTCACCGTCCGGGGTGCCCGCCGTCTCGGCGACCAGCCCGTCCACGGCCGCGGTGATGCGCTCGCGCGCGCCCTCGTAGGGCTCCAGGTAGTACTCGCGGCCGGTGATGAGGTAGCCGCGCTGGCCGCGCTCGGCGTCGCGCAGCAGCACCCGCACGGTGCTCACGTCGTCCAGGACGGCGTGGGTGCGCTCGACCCGGTCCTGGTCGTGCAGCAGGCCCTGGATGCGCACGTACGAGGACGTGCCCGCCAGGACCAGGCCCGCCACGGCCAGCGCCAGGCCCGTGGCCAGCAACCGGGAGACCGGCTGCCGCGCACGGCCGCCGGCCGCGCGGCGGGGGGGCGTGCGGCTGGAGGTCGCGGAGCCGCCGCTCACCAGCCGTCGCCCGCCGCGGGCACCGCGAGGGCCTGCTCGATCGCCTTGGCCAGCGCGCTGAGCACGACCGGCTTCGTCAGGTAGGTGGCGCCCAGGGCGCGGCCGGCGGCGATGTCGGCCTCCTGCACGCGCCCGGACAGGAACACCACCGGCACGGCGGCGTAGCGCTCGTCGGCGCGCAGGGCGCGCACCAGCTCCAGCCCGCTCGTGCCGGGCAGCGTGACGTCGCTGACGACGACGTCCGGCGCGCCGCGCTCGGCGAGCACCGCGTGCGCCTCGTCGGCGCTGCCGGCGCCCAGCACCCGGTGCCCCGCACCGCGCAGCCGCACCTCCAGCAGCGTGCGGATGTCCTGGTCGTCCTCCACCACGAGCACCTTCGCCACGGCCGGTCCTCCGTCGTCGCCCTGGTCGCCTCGGCCCGGGGCGGGACGTGCGCACCGGGCTCCTGAGACGTCGGCGCACCGGGGGAGGACTTGAGCCCGCGACGTCCACCGGGTGCGACGGCGCGACCCGTCCGGGCCAGCGGGCCGGTGCCCGCGCGGGTGCCCGCCGTCCCCGGACGGCTCAAGGTGCGACGGCGCGTGACCGAGCGACCTCTGCAGAGCCCCGGGCAGCGGACCGTCCGCCGGGGACGGCGAGCGGCCCGGACCCGTGGCCGCCGGGAGGAGGTGCCGTGCGCAGGACGAGCCGCGCCGCCCTCCGCGCGCTGCTGTGGACGGTGCTCTTCGGGCTCGCCCTGGCCGCCGGGCGCCTGACCGCGCTGGAGGAGCACGGCTTCGCGCTCGTGTCCCCGGCCGCGGGGGTCGCCGCGCTGTGGTGCGCCCGCTCCCGCCCGTCCGCGGCCCGCGCCGGTCGCACGACCCGCCGCGCCGCCCTGCGCGCCGCGTCCTTCGCCGTCCCGCTGGCCGCCACCTCGCTGCTCGTGCACCTGCTCACGGGCGCCGCGCTGCCCGCCGCCGCGCTGCTGACCGCCGCGCTGCTGGGGCAGACGCTGCTCCTCGTGGTCCTGCTGGGCCGCTGGTCGCCGCGCCTGGTCGCCGGGGCGCCCCTGCACCGCGTGCACCACCTCCTCGCCCTCGTCGGCGCCACCGCGCTCGCCGCCACCGCGTCCGGCGCCGCGGCGCTGGGGACCGCCGCCGCCGTGGGCGGGGGGTGGTCGTGGAGCTCCCTGGCCGTGTGGACGGCGCGCGCGGTCGTCGGCGTCCTGCTCGTCGTCCCGCTCGGGCTGCGGCTGCTGCACCCGGCCCCGCCCGCCCGGCCGGCGCGGGCGGCGGAGCTCGCCGCGCTGGCCGGTGCCACCGTCCTGCTGTACGCGTGGTTGTTCACGCACCTCGTGGGCCTGCCCGTCGCGTTCCTGCTGCTGCCGCTGACGGTGTGGGTGGCGCTGCGCTTCAGCACCTCCGTGCTCAGCGTCCACACCCTCCTGACGGGCGCGGCCGCCGTCGTCCTCACCCTCGAGGGCGCCGGGCCGTTCGCCGGGCCGTTCCGCGCGGCCCCGGGCGAGGTCGCCGCGACCGTCCTGCCGGCCCTGCTCGTGCAGGCGTTCGTGGGCGTGTCCGCCGTCGTGGGCCTCGTGCTCGCCCTGGTGCGCGACGAGCGCGACGCCCTCCTGGCCCGCGTGCGCGCCCAGGCCGCCGGCGCGCTGCGGCAGGCCGAGCACGCCGCCGCCCTCACGGAGGCCCTGCGTTCCCTCAACGCCGCCGAGGACGTGCGCGCGGCCATCTGCGCGGCGGCCCGCGAGGTCACCGGCGCCGACGGCGCCTACCTGCTCGAACCCGACGGGTCCGGGGCGCTGAGCAGCGCCGCCGTCGCCGGCGCCGGCTTCCCGCCGGTCAGCGTGCGGCTGGAGGAGCAGTCGCTGACGGCGGCCGTCTTCCGCAGCGGCGAGGCGGACTTCGTCGCCGACCTGGCCGCCCACGACGGTGCCTCCCAGCGCCTGCGCGAGGGCCTGGGGGTGACCTCGGCCGCCTTCCAGCCCGTGCGCACCAGCCTGGGGGAGCGGGCCGGGCTGCTGGTCTGCGTCTGGCGCGAGCGCGTGGAGGCGCTGCCGGCGCACGTGCCGATCGCCCTGGCCACCCTGGCCTCCGAGGCCGCGCACGCCGTCGAGCGCGCCGACCTGCTGCTGCGCCTGGCCCTGGCCGCCGAGCGGGACCCGCTGACCGGGCTGGCCAACCGCCGCCGCTGGGACGAGAGCGTCGCCTCCGAGACCGCGCGCGCCGCCCGCTCGGGGCTGCCGCTGTCGTTCGTCCTCCTCGACCTGGACCACTTCAAGCGCTACAACGACACGCTCGGCCACCTGGCCGGCGACGAGCTGCTGCGCGAGTTCGCCACCGCCGCCGCCGGCTGCCTGCGCGAGGTGGACACCCTGGCGCGCTGGGGCGGGGAGGAGTTCGTCCTGGCCCTGCCCGGCTGCAGCGCGGCCGGGGCGCGGGCCGTGGCCGACCGCATCCGCGCCGTCGTCCCCCGCGGGCAGACCTGCACGGCCGGGGTCGCGCAGTGGCGGCCCGGGCAGACCGCGGCCGAGGTCCTGGCCCTGTGCGACCTCGCGCTGTACGAGGGCAAGGAGCGAGGCCGCGACATCACCGTCGTCGCCGACCCCGACCCGGTGCCCGCCCCCGCCTGACCCCGCACCGTCTCTGCCCTCCGTGACCTCGCTGGTAATCCCAGCAAGATCACGGGAGGGGAGAGGTGGTGCGGGAGGGGGCGGGTGGTGGGTCGGTCGGGCGCCTCCCGCCGCGCGGGGTCCCCGACCCCGTCTCCACCCGCCGTGATCGTGGAAGGGTGAACGCTCACCCGTGCATGATCACCGCGGGGGAGCGGTGGGGGGTCAGGCGCGGAAGTCGGTGCGCGCGGCGCCGCCGTGGGCGTCGAGGTACTCGTGCGCGGTGCGCAGCTGCGCGGCCGTGAACAGGTCGTCGACGCCGCCGGAGGCCGTGCCGAACACCGACGCCAGCCGCTGCAGGTACGCGGGGGTGACCGGGTGCCCGGGCGCCAGGGTGCCGTCGGCGCGGTCGTGGGCCAGCGTCCACGCCAGCGTGGAGGCCTGCCCGGCCGCGGGGTCGACGTGCTCGCCGGTGCTCGCGGCGATGAAGGCCAGGTCGCTCGGGGCCAGGTGCACCAGGGCCGTGGGCCGGCGCACCACGACGGGCACGTCGGGGCCCGCCGGGAGGGACGCGCGGCGGTCCTGGGTGCCCGCCCAGGCGGGGCGGACGGGGCGGTCGACGTTCATCTCAGCTCCCTCGTGCGGTGCGCGGGTGGTGCGCAGCGACGGGTGCCGCGCTCGCGCGTCCCATCGGCAGCCCGCCGCGGTACCTGAGCGTCACGGCGGCTGACCCGAACGGGTGATCGCGGTGAGCGGGAGGACGCGCGAGGGGGTGTCCGGCGTGACATGCCGCGCACGGGGGAGGGCTCAGCGCCCGCGCAGGTCCACCGACCGCCGCTGGGCGCGCTCGCGCTTGTCGTCGTACATCGCCTGGTCGGCGCGCTGCCACGCGGCGTCGAGGTCCTGCCCGGGCAGCCACTCGCTCACACCCAGGGAGGCGGACACGCCCGCGGCGGCCAGCCCGTCGCGCAACCGCCGCGCGAAGGCCTCGCCGGCCGGCTGGTCGGCCCCCGCGAGCAGCACCGCGAACTCGTCACCGCCGAAGCGGGCCACGAGGTCCTCCTCGCGCACGTGCTCGCGCAGGACGGCCGCGGCCCGCCGCAGCAGGCGGTCACCGGCGCGGTGCCCGAGGCCGTCGTTGACGACCTTCAGGTCGTCCAGGTCCAGCACGACGACGCAGGAGCCGCCCGGTGCGCCCGCGGGAGGTGCGGCGGGAACCGTGGCGGGGGTCGTGGCCGGGGTCGTGGCGGGGGGCGCCCGGTGGTCGGCGACCGCCCGCGCCCAGCCGCGGCGGTTGGCCAGCCCCGTCAGGCTGTCGGTCTCGGCCTGCTCCAGCGCCCGGGCCGCGACGCGCTGCAGGTGCGCGGCGTGCCGCTCGCTCTGCAGCAGCGAGCCGAGGAGCCGCGCCAGCAGCCCCAGCAGGGGCAGGTGCGCGCGCACGGCCAGGAGCCGCGCGGGCTCGTCCTGGCCCCAGAGCGCACCCTCCACCGTGCCGTCCTCGCCCAGCAGCGGGGTGGCGGTGAAGCCGTCGCGCACGAGGAGGCGCGGCTCGCGGGCGGTGCCGCGGGCGAGCGCCGCCGTGTCCGGTGCGCCTTCGGGCAGCTCACCGGGCAGCTCCTCGAGCGGTTCCCCCGCCCGGGTGCCCGGGGGCGTGGAGCGCGTCGCGACCACCCGGTGCCGGCCGCGGTCGTTGCGGGTGATCGTCCAGCGGCGCAGCGGCACGACGGCGGCCAGGTGGTCCAGCACCGACTCGCTGGCCCCGACGGACGCCGGGACGGAGCCGGCGGGGAGGGCGGGGGACGGTCCGGGCGGTGCCAGGGGGGAGCCGGTCAGGGGCGCCGGGGCGTGCCGGGGCGGCGGCACCGCCGCTCCGCGATCACCCACGACCGTCTCCACCCGACCTCCCCGCACCGCACTTTCTCACGCACGGTAGTCGGATACTACTGGAAGTAGAAGGTCTGGTGATCACTGTTCTCCGAGGACCGGCGCCGTCCGCGGGCGGCCGCCGTCGACCGCCGCTGGCCCGGCCGGTGGTTCAGCCACGCACCCGCACCGTCGTCGACCCCTCGCGCGCGACGAACTCCCCGACGACCGGGTACCCCGGCAGCTCCCCGGCCACCAGCAGCCCGCCGGAGGTCTGCGCGTCGGCCAGCAGCACCAGCTCGTCCTCACCGACGCTCCCCGCGTCCAGGTGCGGGCGCACCCAGTCCAGGTTGCGCCGGCTGCCGCCCGGCACGAACCCCTCCGCCAACGACGCGCGCGCCGCCTGCAGGACGGGCACCGCCGCGGCGTCCAGCACCGCGGTCACCCCGCTGGCCGAGGCCACCTCGTGCAGGTGCCCCAGCAGCCCGAACCCCGTCACGTCGGTCGCGCAGCGCGCTCCGGCCGCCAGCGCCGCCGCCGACGCCTCCGCGTTCAGCGTCGTCATCAGCTCCTCCGCCTCCGCGAACCGCTCCCCGGTGCGCTTGTGGCGGTTGTTCAGCACGCCCAGCCCGATCGGCTTGGTCAGCGTGATCGGCGTGCCCGGCTCGGCGGCGTCCTTGCGCAGCAGGCGGTCCGGGTCCCCGACGCCGGTGACGGCCATGCCGTACTTGGGTTCCGGGTCGTCGATGCTGTGCCCGCCGCCGACGTGGCAGCCGGCCGCGCGCGCCGCGTCCAGCCCGCCGCGCAGCACCTCCCGCGCCAGCTCCAGCGGCAGCACGTCGCGCGGCCAGCCGAGCAGGTTCACCGCCACCAGCGGCCGCCCGCCCATGGCGTACACGTCCGACAGGGCGTTGGTCGCCGCGATCCGCCCGAACGTGTACGGGTCGTCGACGACGGGGGTGAAGAAGTCCGCCGTGGCGATGACCGCGAGCGGCTGCGGGCCGGAGGTGTCCACCCGGACCACGGCCGCGTCGTCGCCCACCCCGACGACCAGGCCGTCCGGGGCGCCGCCCGCGTCGCGCAGCCCCGCGACGACCTCGGCCAGCTCCCCGGGCGGGATCTTGCACGCGCAGCCCCCGCCGTGGGCGTACTGCGTCAGCCGCCGCAGCGCCCCCGCGCCGGCCCCCTCGCCGGTCACCGCGCCCGTCCCCGTCGTCGCACCCGTGCCCGTCGTCACGGCGGTCACGCTAGGCGGGCCGTCCCGCCCGCGCTCACCGGGCCGCTCCCGGCCGGACGGGTGACCTAGGCTGGCCGCACGCTGACGGGGAGGCGTACGGGTGCCTGGTGGCCCCCGCGGTCTTCAACACCGTCGTGACCGAGCACCTCGGTCAGGTGGGTTCGATTCCCATCCGCCTCCGCCAGCGCCTGCCCGTTCGCCCCGGACACCCCCGACGTAGGGTGCGCCCGTGCCGGACAGCCCGACGACGCGCCGCTCCGGCGAGCGCCCCGACCCCCGGCGCGCGCTGCCCCGCACCGACGCCGTGCTCGCCCACCCCGACCTGGCCCCGCTGCTGCGCCGCCGCGGCCGCGACGCCGTCCGCGACGGTGTCCGCGACGTGCTGGCCCGCGCCCGCACCGGCGACCTCGACCTGCACGGGCCGGACCCCGTGGCCGCCGTCGCCGCCGCCGTCGACGGTGCGCTGGCCGCACCCAGCAGCCTCGTGCCCGTCCTGAACTGCACCGGCGCCGTCCTGCACACCAACCTCGGCCGGGCCGCCCTGTCCGCCGACGCCGTCGAGGCCGTCGCCGCGGCCGCCGGCGCCACCGACGTGGAGATGGACCTGGCCACCGGCCGGCGCGCCCGCCGCGGCCGCGGCGCCCTGGCCGCCCTGCGCGCCGCCGTCCCCGACGCCGGCGACGTGCACGTCGTCAACAACGGCGCCGCCGCCCTCGTGCTGGCCGCCACGGCGCTGGCCGCCGGCCGCGAGGTCGTCGTCAGCCGCGGGGAGATGGTCGAGATCGGCGACGGGTTCCGGCTGCCGGACCTGCTGGAGTCCACCGGCGCGCGGCTGCGCGAGGTCGGCACCACCAACCGCACCACGCTGGCCGACTACGCCGCCGCCGTCGGCCCGGACACCGGCATGGTCCTGAAGGTCCACCCCTCCAACTTCGTCGTCACCGGCTTCACCGCCGGCGTCGGGCCGGGCGAGCTGGCCGGGCTGGGCGTGCCCGTCGTCGTGGACACCGGTTCCGGGCTGCTGCGCCCGGACCCGCTGCTGCCGGACGAGCCGGACGCCGCCACCGCCCTGCGCGCCGGTGCCCACCTGGTCACCTCCAGCGGCGACAAGCTGCTCGGCGGCCCGCAGGCCGGGCTGCTGCTGGGCCGCGCCGACCTCGTCGAGCGGCTGCGCCGGCACCCGCTGGCCCGCGCGCTGCGGGTGGACAAGCTGACCCTGGCGGCGCTGGAGGCCACGCTGCGCGCACCGCTGACGCCGACCTGGACGGCGCTGCACGCCGACCCGGCCGACCTGCACCGGCGCTGCGCGGCGCTGGCCGGGGCCGTGCGCGCGGCCCGCCCGGACGCCGACGTGGAGGTCCTCGAGGCCCCGGCCGTCGTGGGCGGCGGGGGAGCGCCCGGCCTCGAGCTGCCGTCGGCGGCGCTGTCGCTGCCCGCCGGCCTGGCCCCCGTGCTGCGCACCGGCGAGCCGGCCGTCGCCGGGCGCGTCGAGCGCGGGCGGCTGCTGCTGGACCCGCGCTGCGTGCCGCCCGAGCGCGACGGCGACCTGGCCGGCGCGGTCCTGGCCGCCCTGGCCGCCCCCGCGGCGGACGGGGCCTGACGTGCACGTCGTCGCCACCGCCGGGCACGTCGACCACGGCAAGTCCAGCCTCGTGCGGGCCCTGACCGGTACCGACCCCGACCGCTTCGCCGAGGAGAAGCGCCGCGGCCTGACCCTGGACCTCGGCTTCGCCTGGACCGACCTGCCCGGCGCCGGCACCGTCGCCTTCGTCGACGTGCCCGGCCACGAGCGGTTCGTGCCGACCATGCTCGCCGGGGTCGGGCCCGTGCCGGTGGTGTGCGTGGTGGTGGCCGCCGACGGCGGGTGGATGCCGCAGTCCGCCGAGCACCTGGCCGCCGTCGCCGCGCTCGGGGTGCGCCACGGGCTGCTCGTCGTCACCCGCGCCGACCTGGCCGACCCCGGCCCCGTCACCGCCGACGCCCTGGAGCGCCTGGCCGCCACTCCGCTGGGCCGGGTACCCGCGGTGGCGTGCAGCGCCGTCACCGGCGCCGGGCTGGACGACGTGCGCACCGCGCTGGCCGGGGTCCTCGCGCAGGTGCCCGCCCCGGACGCGACCGCGCCCGTGCGGCTGTGGGTGGACCGCAGCTTCACCGTGCGCGGCGCCGGGACCGTCGTCACCGGCACCCTGCCCGCCGGGACCGTCGCCGTCGGCGACGCGCTGGAGCTGACGACCGCCGACGGCGTGCGTGCGGTGCGGGTGCGCGGGGTGCAGAGCACCGGCCGCGACGTCGAGCGCGCCGAGGGCGTGGCGCGGGTGGCGCTGAACCTGCGCGACGTCGAGCGCGCCGCCGTCGGCCGCGGCGACGCGCTGCTGACGCCGGACTCCTGGACCTCGACCGCCGTCGCGGACGTCCGGCTGCCCGGCGCCGCCCGCCGCGAGGAGGCGCTGCCCGGCGAGCTCGTCGCCCACCTCGGGTCGGCGGCCGTGCCGGTGCGGCTGCGGCCGCTGGGCGCCGCCGGCGACGACCTGCTCGTGCGGGTGCGGCTGCGCCGGCCGCTGCCCCTGCACGTGGGGGACCGGCTGCTGCTGCGCGAGCCGGCCCGCCACGAGGTCCTCGGCGCCGGGACCGTCCTGGACGCCACCCCGCCGCGGCTGGCCCGGCGCGGGGCCGCCGCCCGCCGCGCCGACCGGCTGACCCCGGCCCCCGACGTGCCCGACGAGGCCGAGGAGCTGCGCCGGCGCGGGCTGGTGCGCGCCGGCGACCTGCGCCGCGCCGGGGTCGCCGTCGCCACCGCGCCCGTGGCCGGCGACTGGCACGCCGACCCGGCCGTGTGGGAGAGGCTGCGGCAGCGGCTGCCCGCCGTCGTCGCCGCCCACACCGCGCAGCACCCCCTGCAGCCGGGGCCGGCGCTGGAGGAGGCCCGCCAGGCGCTGCGGCTGCCCGACCGCGCCCTCGTGGAGGCCCTCGTCGCCGGCGCGCCCGGGCTGCGGCTGGCCGCCGGGCGTGTCGTGCCCGCGGGCTCGGCGGGCTCGGCGGACCTGCCGCCGGCCGTGCGGCGCGCCGTGGACGCCGTGCTGGCCGACCTGGCCCGCGAGCCCTGGGTCGCGCCGGACGCCGAGCGGCTGCGCGAGCTGGGTCTGGGCCGCGCCGAGCTGGCCGCCGCCGTGCGCGTCGGCGCGCTGGAGCGGGTGGGGGAGGGCGTCGTCCTGGCGCCCGGTGCCCTGAGCCGCGCCGCGGCCGAGCTGGCCCGCCTGCCGCAGCCCTTCGGCGCCGGCGAGGCCCGGCGCGCGCTGGGCACCTCGCGCCGGGTGGCGCTGCCGCTGCTGCAGGCCCTGGACGCCGCTCGCCTGACCGTCCGCGGGGCCGACGACCGCCGCACCGTCGCCCCGCCGCGCTGAGCCCCGTCCGTCACCGCCTCGCCGCCGCACCCACGCCGGTCCTGCGGCGCGCCGGTCCGACGGTCGCCCCGCCCCTCCTCCCGTGATCTTGCGGGGGATCCCAGCAAGATCACGGGAGACGGTCGGGACGCTCCTCCCTCGCCGTGATCACGGATGGGTGAAACCCCACCCGTGCGTGATCACAGTGGGGGCGGCGGGCTGTCACCCGGTGGCCGCGTCCTGCGCCCGGGGCGCCGCGTCGACCGGCGGCGCGACGACGCAGCGGTCCCGGCCCGCGCGCTTGGCCCCGTAGAGCGCGCCGTCGGCCGCGCCCAGCAGGTCGGCGGCGAGGCCGTCGAGGGCGTCCGGGCCGGCCGTCCGGGCCGGCGGCAGGACCGCGGCCACTCCCGCGCTGCACGTCACGCGCGGTCGGGTGCCCGCGGCCACAGCGGCCCGCAGCCGCTCGGCGACCTCCACCGCCGCCGGGGCGTCCGTGCCCGGCAGGAGCACCGCGAACTCCTCGCCGCCGTAGCGCGCGACGAGGTCGCCCGCGCGGGCCGCCCCCTCCAGCGCCGCGGCGGCGGTGCGCAGGGCCTCGTCGCCCGCCTGGTGCCCGAGGCCGTCGTTGACGGCCTTGAAGTGGTCCAGGTCCAGCAGCACCAGGGCGGCGGGGGTGCGGGTGGCGGCGGCTCGCGCCAGCTCCGCGCGCAGGCTCTCGTCCAGGGTGCGGCGGTTGGCCACCCCCGTCAGCCCGTCCACGGCGGCCGCGCGCCGCAGCGCCTCCACCGCCGCGGCCCGCTCCAGCGCCATCCCGGCGTGCGCGGCGGCCTGCTGCGCCGCCGACAGCAGCCGGCGCGCCACGCCCCGATCCCGGTCCAGGTCGAGCACCAGCCACGCCCGGGTGCCGTGCACCGGGACCGGCACGAGGACCACCCCGCGGGCGCCGGGCAGCTGCCCGGCCAGCCACGCGTCCGCGCGCCCGTCCAGGCCCCGCACCGGGACGGGGCCGTCCCCGGGCACCGCGCCCGTCAGCAGGTCACCGGCGTCCTCGGGACGCGGACCGGGTACGGGCGCGGCGGTGCCCGCCTCCCACCGCACGGCGAGCCCCGGCCCGCCCCCGCGCGGCGCCTCGACGACCACCAGCGCGCGGCGCGCGGGAAGCTCCTCGCCGGCGAACGCGGCGAGCGCCGTGGCCACCGCGACGGTGTCCTGCGCCCCGCTCACCCCGCCCAGCAGCCGCTGCAGCGCCTCGGCGTCGTAGCGCCGGCGCCGCAGCTCGCGCTCGTTGACGGCGGCGAAGGTGGCGGTGCCCAGGGCCGCCGCCCACACGGGCAGCAGGAACGCCAGGTAGGTGGAGGAGCCGGCTGCGCCCGCCGGGGTCGCCAGGACCCCGACGACCTGGGCCTGCCAGACGCACATCACCGCCAGCGAGTGGGTCAGCGCTGCCTTCACGCCCGTGCGGAAGGAGACGAGCAGGCTGACCGCCCCGGCGTGGAACGCGCACAGCAGGGTGACCAGGGTCGGTGCGCCCAGCAGGTGCCACGCCGCCGCGAGGGCGACGCTGTCGACGACGAGGGCCACGTCGAGGGCGGCGCGTGCGACGGTGCGGTTCGCCCGCGCGCACAGGGCGACCAGCACCGACAGGGCCAGGTACGCGGCGCCGAGGGGCGCGGTGTGCAGCGACGGGGCGACCGGCCCGGCGCCGCCGACGACGAGCTGCGCCGCCACCAGGGCGACCAGGCCGGCGCGCAGCAGCGTCGACCACAGCAGGCGGTCGGCCAGCGGCAGCAGGCTGGCGGAGCCGCGGGGGACGTCCGGTGCGGCCATCAGCGGTCTCCTCGGGGGCGGCGCCCGCCGGGCGGCGGGCCGAACGGCAGGTCCGGTTCCTCGCGCAGCGGTGCGAGGGCGAGCTTGGGGTCGTCGCGGTCGATGCGGTGCTGCACGAGCAGGAACACGACCGCCAGGAGCAGCAGCAGCAGGGGGTACTGGGCGTTGCGGGCCATCGCCGCGGCCACGGCGGTGACGGCCTGCGCCGCGCGCGTCCCGACGCCGGGGTCCACCGGCGAGGCCGTGGCGGCCGCCGGGGAGGGCGGTGCCCCGCGCGGTGCGGGAGCGCGGAGGTCACCGGCCGCCGCGGACGGCGGCGGTGGTGCGCTCGCCGGTGCGGGGAGCGCGGCCGGTGCGCTGGCGTCCTGGCGATGCGGGGCGCGCGGGACGGGTGCGGCCGTCGGGGGCGCGGGGGTCGCTGCCGGGGCCTGCGCGACGGCCGCGGGTCCCGTGCCGGCCCGGTCGCCACGCGTGGGAGCCGCGGGGGTGCTCGCCGTCGGCCCGGCGGTGGGACGGGCGGTGGGACGCGACCCCGTGGTCGGCGGGACGACCGGCGGGACGACCGGCGGGGCGACCGGTGGGGCGACCGGTGGGGCGACCGGTGGTGCGGCCGTCCTCGTCGGGGTGGGTCCCGGGTCCGGGGTCGGTTCCGGCACGGGCCGCGGCTGCGCGGTGGGTGCCGGCCCCGGAGGGGGAGGAGCGGGGGCGGTGGGGACGACCGCGCGCGCCGCGGGTGCGGCGCCGCCCGTCCCGGCCCGGTTGCGCGCCGCGACGGTGAACCGGTAGGTCGCACCCTCCTGCAGGCCGGTCACGACGACCGTGCGCGTGCCGGCGGGCACGGCCGTCACCGCGCCGGGGCCGGAGCCGTCGCGGACGGTGGTGAGCACGTACCCGGTGACGGGCGCCCCGCCGTCGGCGGCCGGCGGGTCCCACGTCACGCTCGCGCTGCGTTCCCCGGGTCCGGCGTCCACGGCCTGCGGCGCACCGGGCACGTCGACGGCGGTCAGGGTCAGGACGGCGTCCCCGCACAGGGAGGTCGCCGGGTCGCAGACCCGCACCTGCGCGGTGCTCGTGCCCACCGCCGCCGGCGACCACGTCAGGGTCCCGGTGGCGTCGAGGGCCAGGCCGTCCGGCGCCGGGCCGGTCAGCGACCACACCAGGCCGGGGGTCGCCGGCAGCGCTGCGAGCGTCCGCGTGGTGCTGCGGCCGACGGCGCCCTCCACGGGACCGGGGTCGACGACACCCGGCGGCCCGGTCGGGACGACCGGGGTCGAGGGCGCCGAGGCGGGACCGGTCCCCGCGGCGCTGCGCGCGGCGACGGTGAAGGAGTACGAGCGCCCCGGGCGCAGGCTGGGGACGTCCACGGACCGCGCCGTGGCGGCGGTCTCGACCGGGCTGCCCGTGGGGACGCCGTCGAGCAGGGTCGTGACGAGGTAGGCGGTGACGTCGGCGCCGCCGTCGGAGGCGGGCGGCTGCCAGGAGACGCCGGCGCTGCCCTCCCCGGCGCGCGCGGTGACGCCCGCGGGCGCGCCGGGAGGCGTCGCCACCCCTTCCAGGACGAGGTCGGCGTAGCCGCACTGGCGGGTGGAGTAGGTGCAGGCCTGCACCGCGACGGTCGTGCCCCCGGCCCGGGCGGGGTTCCAGGTGTAGGTGCCGGTCGCCGCGTCGACGGACAGCCCGGCGGGGACGGTGCCCGCGACGGACCACGTGGGGGTGGGGGACGCGGGGCTGGCGGTGAACGTGGCGCTGGAGCTCTGCCCGACCGTGGCGGTGAGCCTGGCCGGTCCCGTGACGACGGGGCGGGCGGTGGGGCTGAGCCGCTGGACCATCCTGTTGCCCTGGTCGGCGACGAACACGTCGCCGGCGGGGCCGACGGCGATGCCGGTGGGGGTCTTGAGCATGGACTCCCGGGCGGGCCCCTGCGTGGGCGAGCCCCCGGTGCCGGTGCCGGCGACGACGGAGATGGTGCCGTCGGTGTCGATGACGTCGATGCGGTTGTTGCCCTCGTCGGCGATGTAGACGTTGTCGTTGCGGTCGACGGCCAGGCGCTCGGGGTAGGCGAGCGGGGAGTCGACGGCGCGCGCGCCCTCGGTGACCTGACCGACCTGCCCGTTGCCGGCGGCGACGGTCAGCCAGCCGTCCGGGGTGATGGCGTAGACCCGGTGCGCGGCCTTCGCGCTGACGTAGCTGACGCCGCGGCTGTCGGTGGCGATGCCGACCGGGTTGAACAACCCGGTGGCCGTCGCGGCGACGGGTCCCGGTCCCGCCGGCCCGACCGTGGTGCCGTCGCCCGCGAAGACGGTGAGGGTGCCGGGACCGGTGTCCGTGGCGGGGGTGACGCGCAGGACCTGCTTGGCCTCCTGGTCGACGACGAAGACGTTGCCCTCCGGGTCGACGGCCACGTCCACCGGGTTCATCAGCGGTGAACGGGTCGCGGGACCGGGGACGGGCAGTCCTGCCGCACCGTTCCCGGCGACCACCGTCAGGACACCGGTGACGGCGTCGACGCGTTCGACGCGCCGGTTGGCCAGGTCGGCGATGTAGAGGTTGTCGTGGCGGTCGACGTCGACCCCGATGGGGTTGTCCAGCCGGGTCTGCGTGGCGAGCGCCCCGTCCACGGGGGTACCCCACTCACCTGTGCCGGCGACGACGCTGCGCGTGCCGTTCGGGGCGATGCGCAGGACGCGGTGGTGGCCGCGGTCGGCGACGTAGACGTTGCCCCTGCTGTCGGCGGCCACGTCGGGCACGTCGACCTCGCTGCCCGGCGAGTTCCCGTCGAGCAGGGTCGTCAGCGTGTACTCCGGCAGCGCCGCGGCCGCCCCGGCTGGAGCGGCGGGGGCGAGCACCAGGGCGACCAGCAGCGCCAGGACAGCCGTCAGCGCCCGGTGGCGCCCCGCGGGGCGGCCGGGTCGACCGACCGCTGAGCGGGCCGCTGGTCTGGACACCTCCAGGTGGTCGGCGTCGCCGGTGCCGCGCTCAACGATCGGCGAGCGCGCTCCACCGTTCGGCGGCACCCGCGTGCCGGTCCGCCGTCCCTGCCTCTCGCCCCTCGGCCCTTCCGTGATCTCGCTGGGATTCCCGGCAAGATCACAGAGGAGGGGGAGGGCGAGCTACCGCCTCCCAGGCGTGATCATGGACGGTTGAGAGGATGGCTCGTCCGTGATCACGGCGGGAGTGGGCGGGCGGGGCGTCCCCCGTCCGGGTGAACGCGCAGCGTGTCAGCGAGCCAGCACCGTGCGTCACGTGGTTCGGTGGGCGCGGCCCGGTTGGGCTGGACAGGTGACGGCAACTCGGTGACGATGAGCGCTCACGTATCGGCGCACAGTGACTTCGGGGATGCCGGAGCGCGGTCCACCGGTGCGACGACGAGGAAGGGGGCGAGCCCGACATGGCCCGCTGGCCCTGGGCCCGCAGGCACGCGCCGGGCGACGAGGTCCGCGTGCGCCTCGTCCCGTGGGCGCTGTCCTCCCCGTTCGTCCTCGTCGGGGTGATCGCCCTCGTGCAGCGCCTGCTCGACGGCCCGCCCGCGCTGGAGACGCTGCTGGCCGCGCTCCTCGCCGGCGTCCTGACCTCCGTGTTCCTGCTGTACCTGGCCCTGGGCGCCGCCGACCGCGTCGACGAGGACGGCGTGCGCCAGCGCGGTGAGCTGGAGGAGGCCCGCCGCCAGGCCCTGCACGACCCGCTCACCGACCTGGGCAACCGGCAGTTGTTCACCGACCGCCTGCAGCACGCCCTGGCCCGCCGCGGCCAGCGCGGCTGCGCCGTCCTCTACCTGGACCTGGACAACTTCAAGGGCATCAACGACACCCACGGCCACGCCGGCGGGGACGCCGTCCTGCTGGAGGTCGCCCACCGGCTGCGCGCCACCGTGCGCCCGGAGGACACCGTCGCCCGCTTCGGCGGCGACGAGTTCGCCGTCCTGTGCGAGGACCTCAGCGACGAGCTGAACGCCAGCCGCATCGCCGAGCGCGTCGTGGCCGCCATCGCCGACCGCCCCGTCCAGCTGGGCGCCGGCCGCACCGTGGACGTCACCCCCAGCGTCGGCATCGCCCTGGCCCGCGACGAGGGCGACGCCTCCAAGCTGCTGCGCCGCGCCGACGCGGCCCTGTACCGGGCCAAGGAGGGCGGCAAGGCGCGCTCGGAGCTGTTCGACGAGCGCATGCAGGCCCAGGCCGTCGACGTGTCCCAGACCGAGGTCGACCTCGCGCTGGCCGTGGAGCAGGGGCAGCTGCGCCTGCACTACCAGCCGATCGTGGACCTGCGCGACGGGCACGTGCAGGGCGTGGAGGCGCTGCTGCGCTGGCAGCACCCGCGCCGCGGGCTGCTGGTGCCGGAGCAGTTCGTGCCCGTCGCCGAGCGCAGCGGCCTCATCCTCGACATCGGCGCCTGGGTCATCCAGGAGGCCTGGCGCACCCTGGAGACCTGGTACGCCGAGGCCGACGCGGCGGGCGAGGACTGCCGCCTGACGATCTCGGTCAACCTGTCGCCGCGGCAGCTGGCCGGGGACGCGCTGCTGGACGTGGTCGCCGGCGCGCAGCCGTCCGGCCCGGCCGGGGACGCGCTGCTCGTGGAGGTCACCGAGGAGCTGCTGGTCGCCGACGCCGCCGCCGGGTTCTCCACGCTGCACGCGCTGCGCACGATGGGCGTGCGCGTCGGCATCGACGACTTCGGCCGCGGCGTCTCGTCCCTGGCGCACCTGCAGACCATGCCCATCGACCACGTCAAGGTCGACCGGCACTTCGTGGCCGGGCTGGGCCGGCACCGGCAGGACGAGGCCGTCGTCGCCGGGATCGTCGGCATGGCCAAGTCGATGGGCGTGGGCGTCGTCGCCGAGGGCGTGGAGTCCCCCGAGCAGCTGCGCACGCTGCGCCGGCTGGGCTGCGACTCCGCGCAGGGCTACCTGCTGGGCTACCCCAGCCCCGTCGTGGACGTCGAGCGCGCCCTGAACCCGGGACCGGACGGGGTGCTGCACGGTGTGCTGGACCTCGACGCGCCCGACGTCGCGCCGGCCGGGACCGAGCCCGCCCCCGCCCGCGCCTGACCCCCGCCGGGTAGCGTCGCCGCCCGTGCCGCGGATCCCGCTCGACGACCTCGCCGACCCCCGCTTCGCGGCCCTGCTGGCCGACTACACCCGCCTCAAGGACGTGCAGCTGCGCGCCCGCCGCGAACCGGCCGAGGGCCTGTTCCTCGCCGAGGGCGTCGAGGTGGTCCGCCGGGCGCTCGCCGCCGGGCACCGGCCCCGCTCGTTCCTGCTGTCCCCGGCGCGCGAGGTGGAGCTCGCCGACGTCCTCGACGCGGTCCTGGCCGAGCACGACGTGCCGGTGTTCCTCGCCCCGGCCGACGCCTTCACCGCGCTGACGGGGGTGGACCTGCACCGCGGCGCCATCGCCTCGGTGCACCGCCCGCCCGAGCGGTCCGTGGCCGACCTGCTCGCGGGGCTCGGGCCGGGACCGCGCCGGCTGGTCGTCCTGGAGGACGTCGTCGACCACACCAACGTGGGCGCGGTGTTCCGCTCCGCGGCCGCGTTCGGCGTCGACGGCGTCGTCGTCAGCCCCCGCTGCGCCGACCCGCTCTACCGGCGCAGCGTGCGGGTGTCGATGGGCACCGTCCTGCACCTGCCGTGGGCGCGCGCCACCACCTGGCCCGGCGACCTGGACCTGTTGCGCAGCAACGGGTTCACCGTCGCGGCGCTCGCGCTGGCCGACGACAGCACGGCCCTGGACGCGTTCGACGCGCCGCAGCGGCTGGCGCTGCTGCTGGGCACCGAGGGCGACGGGCTGACCCGCCGGGCGCTGGACGGCGCGGACGTCACCGTCCGCATCCCGATGGCGCCGCAGGTCGACAGCCTCAACGTGGCCGCCGCCTCCGCCGTCGCGCTGTGGGCCACCCGCCCCTGACGGGCCCCCGGCTCAGGCGCCGACGAGTCGGCGCAGCGCGAGGAGGGCGGCGGGGGAGTAGGCCAGCGCCAGCGCGGCCGGCGCGCGCAGCAGCAGCCACGTCGACGTGCCGCCGGGGACGGCGACCACGCCGTGCTCCAGCTCTGCGGTGATCGGCCCCACGCTCACCCGCCACGTCCACGTCCGCGCGTCATCGTCGACGGCCAGCACCGCGAAGCGCGCCCGCAGCCCCAGGGGTCCGTGGACGGTGCCGGTCACCCCCGCGGCGATGCGGTCCGCGGACGCCTCGACGCCCGTGATCTGCGGGGACCACGCGGGCCAGCGGGCGGGGCGGGCGTAGTCCTCCCACACCTCGCCGGCCGCCCGCGGCCCCCGCGCGTCCAGCCGCACGGCGCGTCAGCGGCCGATCGCGATGTCGGCGACCTCCGCGCCGGGCAGCGCGGCCACGTCGGCGCCGCGCACCACGAGCTTGGAGCCGCGCGTCCCGGACCCGATGAGCACCCACTCCGCCTGCGCGACCGCGGTGTCCACGAGGACCCGCCAGCCGTCGGGCAGCCCGACGGGGGTGATGCCGCCGAACTCCATGCCGGTCTCGGCGGTGGCGCGCTCCACCGGCAGGAACGACGCCTTGCGCACCCCGAGCGCCTTGCGGACGGCGCTGTTGACGTCGGCGCGGGTGGTGGCCAGCACCACGCACGCGGCGACGCGCTCCTCGCCCTCGCGCTTGCCGGCCACGACGACGCAGTTGCCCGACGCCTCCAGCGACACCCCGTGCGCCTCGACGAGGGCAGCCGTGTCGGCCACCTCGGGGTCGATCGCGCACACCCACGCCCCCGCCGGCAGCGCGGCGTGGACGGCGGGCGGCAGCAGCTCGGGGTGCTCGGCGGCCGGTAGCAGCGGCAGGTCGCCGCTGATCGAGGTCGCGTCCGCACTCACCGCTGGTAGGTGCCCGTGAGGGTGGCGCGCGCCAGCAGGTGCGGCAGCGAGGAGAACGCCGCCACGGTCGGGGTGGCGTCCTCGGGCAGGCCCAGCGACTCCACGCCCAGGGCGTGCACGGCGAAGACGTAGCGGTGCGGGCGGTCACCCTCCGGCGGCGCGGCACCGGTGTAGCCGCGGCCACCGACGTCGTTGCGCAGCACCGTCGCGCCCTCGGGCGCCTCCGCACCGGCCTCCAGCGACGTCACCGACACCGGCACGTCGACGACCGTCCAGTGCCAGAAGCCCGCCGGGGTCGGCGCGTCCGGGTCGAAGCAGCTGACGACGAACGACTGCGTCCCCTCGGGGAAGCCGCTCCACGACAGCTGCGGCGACACCGCGCCGGAGGCCTGCGCCTCGGCCATCGGCTCGCCCTCGCGCACGTCGGTGGACTCCAGCGCGAAGCCGGGCACCTGCGGCAGCAGCGAGTAGGGGTCGGGGGCGACGGGGCGCTCCAGGTTCACGCGGCACTCCTCCGGATGACGGCGGTCGATCTCGTCCCGACCCTAGGGCCGGGTCCCGACACGCGCCGCCCGGGCCGCGCCGCCACGCGCGAGGGCCCCCGCCGCGTGGTGCGACGGGGGCCCGGGTCGAGCGCAGGGGGTCGTCAGGCGGCCACGAGCGGCGCGCGCAGCGGCAGGTCGGTGCCCGTGAGCACCGTCTGCGCCGCCCGCATCGACCGGTGGTTGATCACCACGGGGGCGAGCAGGTTGGCGGTGGCCGACGCCGGGTCGGTGCCCGGGTTCACCACGCACAGCACCGCGGCCTCGGTCGCGTCGCGCAGGTCCAGCGCGCTGACCGTCTCGTCGTCGATCTCCGGGGTGTAGCCGGGGAAGAAGCGCCCCGGCGCCACCACGAGCAGGCGCACCTGCGGGTCTCGCACGCTGCGCAGCGCGTAGAGGACGCCGTCGTCGTCGAGGGACACCAGGGTGAAGCTGGTGTGCTCGGCGAGCCCCATGAGGGGCGCGACGAAGTCGACCTGCGGACCAGCGGCGGGAGCGTCGGGCACGGGCGCCATCGTAGGAGCCGCGGTCACCGCAGGAAGTCCAGGAGGGTCGGCTGGATGACCTTGGCGGTGGCCTGCAGCGCCGCCTGGTAGGCGGTGTTCTGCAGGTTGAACTCCACGAGGGTCTTGGCCAGGTCGACGCCCTCGACGTCGTCCAGCGCGGTGGTGAGGGTGTCCGCGCGGGTCTGGTTGACCTCCTTGGCCGCCTCGAGCTTGTTCGTCAGGGCGCCGATCGTGCCCAGGCCGGTGGTGATGGAGGTCAGGCGCGCCTGGACGGTGCCGAGGTGGGTGCCGGCGTTGCCGCCGCCCTCGATGGTGGCGATCAGGGCGTCGATCTCGCCGAAGACGTTCTGGGCGTCCGAGCCGAAGACCTTCGTGGCCGGCACGTTGACGGCCAGCTCCAGCCCGGGGGCGACGGTGCGCTTGAGCGGCGCCTCGTCACCGTTGTAGGTGTACGCGCCGCCGGCCTCGCTGTAGAGGTCCGTGCCGTCGGCGATCACCTTGGCGCCGGCGAACACCGGGCGGCCCTGGTAGGTCGTGCCGGCGGCCGCGCGCAGCTGCTCCTTGAGCTCCTTGAGCTCCGCGGTGATCGCCGTGCGCCCGTTGACGTCCACCGATCCGGTGTTCGCCGCCTGGACGGTGAGCGCGTTGATCCGCTGCACGGCCTTGGTGGCGTCGGTCAGCGCGTTCTCCTGCGTGGTCAGCCACGCGGAGGCGTCCTGGATGTTCCGCGCGTGCTGGGCGTTGGTGGCCAGCTGGTCGCGGTAGCGCAGCGCGGCGGCCGCGGCGACGGGGTCGTCGGAGCCCTTGGCCAGCTTGGTGCCGCTCGTCAGCTGCTCCTGCAGCTGGGCGGAGCGGGCCTTGGTGGCCTGCAGGTTGGTCAGGGAGTTCAGCGCCATGGAGCGCTGGGTGACGCGGCCGATCATGTCAGTCCCTCCTCGGGCGTGGTCAGGCTCAGCGTCCGACGACGCCGGTGCGGTTGATGAGGCGGTCGAGGGCCTCGTCGATGGCGGTGAGGACGCGCGCGGCGGCCGAGTAGGCGTGCTGGTAGGAGACGAGGTTCGTCATCTCCTCGTCGATGCTCACGCCGGAGACCGCCTCGCGGGCGGCGGAGGACTTCAGCGACACCTGCTGGGCGAGGGTGGCGCGGTTGTCGGCGGACTGGGTGGAGGAGGCGATGTCGTTGGCGAAGACCCGCCACGTGCCGGTCACGGCGGCCAGGTCCTTCTGCACCTGCGCCGCCACGGCGCCGTTCACGGAGCCGCTGTCGCTGGCGACGAGGGCGCGGAAGTCGTAAGCGGGGACGACGCGCACGCCGGCCGCCGTCGTGGCGCCCGGCTTCACCTCGAGGGGAGCCGGGTTCTGACCGCGGTTGCCGGCCGCGACGATGTCACCGGCGAGCTGGTCGAGCCGGTCGGACTGCTCCCGCAGCGTCTTGTTGACCCCGTCCAGCGTCGCCTTCAGCTGCCCGGCGGGCGGCTCGACGACGGTGCCGGCGATGGTGAACGTCATGCGCTGGCCGTTCTTGGCGCCTTCGAGGGAGAAGCCGCCGGGGGCGTCGAGGCGCAGCGGCTCGACGGAGTCGCGCGACACGATCGCCCCGTTGCCCACGTACACGTCGACGACGCCGTGCTCGCGCTGCACGACGCGCGCACCGGTGAGGTCGGCGAGCTGGTTGACGTAGCCGTCGCGCTGGTCGAGCAGCTCGTTGGGGATCGAGCCGCTGGAGGAGGCGCGCAGGATGACGGCGTTGAGGTCGGCGACGCGGCGGGCGGCCTCGTTGGCCTGGTCGACGACCGCCTGGCCCTGGCCGACGAGGCCGTCGAACTGCGCGGACAGCTGGGAGTCCATCGAGTTCAGCGTCGAGGCGACGGTCTGGCTGCGGGAGAGCACGAGGGCCTTGGCGGCGTCGGCGGCCTGGGAGCCCTGCGCGTTGGCGAGGTCGTTCCAGGCGGCGGACAGGTCGGCGAGGTCCTTGCTGAGGCCGGTGCCGCCGGTGTCGCCGAGGGCGCCCTCGATCCCGGTCCACACGCCGGCGGTGGTCTTCTGCTCGGCGGCGGTGGCGGAGTCCTGGCGGGCGGTGGCGGCGGCCAGGGCGTCGGCGACGCGGCTGATGCCGGTGATCTGCACGCCGTCGCCGGGCACGTTCTGGCGCGCCCACTGGCCGGTGTCGGCGACGACGCTGGAGACCTGGTCGACGCGCTGGCGCGAGTAGCCGGGGGTGTTGGCGTTGGCGATGTTCTGGCCGGTGACCTCCATCGCCCGCTGCGCCGCGGTCAGGGCCCGGGACGCCTGGTTGATGCCGGAGAAGGTGCTCATCGTGGGGTCCTGTCTCAGAGGGCTTCGTCGACGAAGTGGGCGCGGGACCCGCCGGCGGAGGCGGCGTGGTTCTTGCCCCGGGCGGTGTAGGTGTCGAGGGTGGTGTCCAGGCCCAGGAGGGCCTCGCGCACGGCGCGGGCGCCGGAGGTCAGCAGGTCGCGGTTGGCGTCGGCGAGGTCCTGGATCTCGGCGGTGAGGGTGAGGAAGGCGTCGCGGTGACCGCGCAGCAGCTCCCCCCACGGCTCGGGGGCGGCCTCGGCGAGGGCGTTGAGGCTCGGGCCGGGCTCCAGGCCCAGCTCGGCGGCGACGGCGTCGACCTCGGTGGCGCGCAGGACCTCCGTGGAGCGGATCTGCTCCATGACGAACTCGACCTCGCGGGTCGCGTGCGCCAGCCAGCGCGTGCGGCCGCTGGCCAGCACGAGCTGTTCCTCCTCCAGCTTGAACAGGAGCAGCTCCAGCAGCTCCCGCTCCTTCCAGAGGATGCCGGAGACCTCGGCGAGTGCCATGCGTGTCCTTCCCGGTCGCGCCGTGCGCGTGCTCGTCGTGCGTGTCCCCCGCCCATCGGCACCGCGCCCGCGGAGCTGAGCGGGCGCCCGCCGCCGTTCGGGTGGTGCGCGCCCGGACGGTTGGACGCGACGAGGCGCCGGCCCCCGCGGGGGACCGGCGCCTCGGTCGGTGGCGTCGCAGCGGCTCAACGGTCCTTGACGATGAAGAAGGCGTTCTTCGACGGCTTGCGCAGCGCGTAGGGGCGGCCGTCGTCGCGGGCGCGGCGCAGCTCGCGGTGCATCTCCCGCGAGGTGTCCTCCGCGGCGGCCGCGACCGCGGCGGCGTTCACGGTGCCCTGCCGCACGGGCCGGTCCTCCTCCGGCGAGCGCAGGATGTGGTCGTTGCGGCCGGCCTCGTGGTCGATGGCCAGCATGTTCTTGGCGGCCAGCGCGTACAGGGCGCTGACGCGCTCGCCGTGCTTGTCGGCGTACGTCTCGACGAAGCTGGGCGTCAGCTGTCCCTTGCGGGACGCGTGCTCGAGGTCCTGGACGACCTGCCAGAGCGCCTTCACGTGTGTCCTCCCGGTGGTGCTCGCGCGGGCCGGTCGCGGGTTCCGCCGGCGTCGCTCAGGTGCACCATCGGCCGCCGGGGCCGGTCCGCTGAGCCGGGATGGGCCGACCGGGGGCGGGACCACCCGACCGGGCGCGCTGCTGCGGGGTGGTGTTACAGCCCGTGGTCACCGCGGCTGTGCCATCGTGATCCCTCGTGCCTGCAGCGTCCCTCCCCGCGCGCTCCCGGACCCGCCGTCGCGGCGGTCTGGGCGGCGGGGTCCGCGGTCCCGGCCGCGCCGTCGTCCTCGGCTTCGCCTCCGCCGCCGCGGTCGGCACCGGACTGCTGTCGCTGCCGATCGCCACCGCGTCGGGCGAGCGCGCGCCGCTGACCGACGCCCTGTTCACCGCCGTGTCCGCGGTGTGCGTGACAGGACTGGTCACCGTCGACACCGGCACCTTCTGGTCGGTGACCGGTCAGGTCGTGGTGCTGGCGCTCATCCAGACCGGCGGGCTCGGCTTCATGACCCTGGCGAGCCTGCTGGCGCTGCTGGTCTCCCGGCGCCTCGGGCTGCGGGCGCGGCTGCTCGCGCAGACGGAGACGAAGACGCTGTCGGCCGGGGACGTGCGCCGGGTGGTGTGGCGGATCGTCGTGTTCAGCCTGGCGTGCGAGGCGGTCCTCGCGCTGGTGCTCACGGTGCGGTTCGCCACCGCCTACGCGTTCGGGTGGCGCCAGGCCGCCTGGTACGGCGTGTTCCACGCGATCAGCGCCTTCAACAACGCCGGGTTCGGCCTGCACGCCGACAGCCTCGTGCGGTACGTCTCCGACGCCGTGGTCTGCCTGCCGATCGCCGCGGCGGTCATCATCGGCGGGCTGGGGTTCCCCGTGGTGTTCGAGCTGGCCCGTTCCTGGCGCCGCCCGCGCAGCTGGTCGGTCCTGACCCGCGTCACGGTGATCGTCACCGTGGCGCTGCTGGTGCTGGGCACCCTCGCCTACGCCCTGCTGGAGCGGACCAACCCCGCCACCCTCGGCGGCGAGCGGCCCGGCGGGGCGCTGCTGACGGCGTTCTTCTCCTCCGCGATGGCCCGCACCGCCGGGTTCAACAGCCTCGACATCGCCGCCCTGCGGCCGGAGACCCTGTTCGCCACCGACGTCCTCATGTTCATCGGCGGCGGCAGCGCCGGCACCGCCGGCGGCATCAAGGTCACCACCTTCGGCGTCCTGGCGTACGTGCTGTGGGCGGAGGTGCGCGGCGACACCGACGTCGAGGTGGGCCGCCGCCGCGTGCCCGCCACCAACCAGCGCCAGGCGCTCGCGGTGGCGCTGCTGGGCGTCGGGCTGGTCACCAGCTCCACCCTGGCGCTGCTGGTCATCTCCCACGAGGACTTCGGCGACGTGCTGTTCGAGGCCGTCTCCGCCTTCGCCACCGTGGGGCTGTCCACCGGCATCACGGCCAGCCTGCCCGAACCGGCGCACCTGGTGCTGGTGGCGCTCATGTTCCTGGGCCGCGTGGGCCCGCTGTCGCTGGCGTCGGCACTCGCGCTGCGCGAGCGTGGACGCCGGCACTCCCTGCCGGAGGAGAGGACGATCGTTGGCTAGGCACGAACCCGTCGTCGTCATCGGCCTGGGGCGCTTCGGCCGCTCCCTGGCCCTGGAGCTGGCCCGCGGCGGCACCGAGGTGCTCGCCGTGGACGAGGACCCGCAGCTGGTGCAGTCCCTGGCCGGGCAGCTGGAGCAGGTCGTCGTCGCCGACGCCTCCGACGTCAGCGCGCTGCGCGAGATCGGCGTGGCCGACTACAGCCGCGCCGTCGTCGCCATCGGCACCGACATGCGGGCCAGCATCCTGGCCACCTCGCTGCTGTCGGACCTGGACGTGGAGGACATCTGGGCGAAGGCCCTGGACGACCAGCACGCCCGCATCCTGCGCCGCGTCGGCGCCCACCACGTCGTGCTGCCCGAGCACGACATGGGCGAGCGCGTGGCCCACCTGGTCTCCGGCCGCGCCCTGGACTACCTGGAGGTCGACGAGGGGTGGGCGCTGGCCAAGACCCGCCCCCCGCAGTACCTCGTCGGGGTGCCGCTGGGGCAGTCCGGGCTGCGCGCCAAGCGTCGGGTGACGGTGGTGTCGGTCAAGCCCGCGCAGGAGGCCCGCTACCGGCACACCGACGCCGGCACCGTCCTCGCGTACGGCGACGAGATCCTCGTCGCGGGCGCTCCCGACGACGTCGAGCGGTTCATCGACGACCTGTGAGGCGCGGGGCTGACAGTCAGCCTGCGCGGTCGAGGCGACACACCGCGCCGGCGGAGCTGTAGATCGGCGTGTCGGCGGGTGCCTGCAGGCTGGCTGTCAGCGCGAGCGGGGGAGGGGCCGTGGAGGTGCGGGGCGCGGGGCCGTGGACGGTCGAGGACCTGCCCGAGGAGCCGACGGCCCAGCTGGAGCTGCTGGACGGCGCGCTGCTGGTGCGCCCGGTGCCGGGCGTGCGACACCAGCGCGTCGTCGGACAGCTGCTGCACGTCCTCGGCGAGCCCGTGGCGCACCGCGTGCTGCCGGGCGTGAACCTGCTGCGGCGCGGTGACACCGACCGCCTGCTCGTCCCGGACGTCGTGGTGGTCGACGCGGTGGTCGTAGGGCGCGACGAGCTGTGGGTCGATCCCTCCGACGTGCTCCTCGTCGTGGAGGTGGAGTCAGTGTCGACGCGGATCGTGGACCGGGTCCTCAAGCGAGAGCTGTACGCGCAGTGGCGCGTTCCGGGCTACTGGATCGTCGATCCAGACGCCGAGACGGTGACGCGGCTCGTGCTCACCGCCGAGCGCACCTACGCCGAGGGCGCCGGGCCGGTGCCGTGGCTGGCGGACGTGGACAGCGAGCGGTTGTGGACTTCCTGACCGTGTCTACGCTGAGTAGACTCGGAGGATGGCTGACACCACTACCATCCGCGTGCACAAGGAGACCAGGGACCTCCTGCGCAGCGTCGCGGAGGACGACCACCTGACCTTCGACGCACTGATCCGCGAAGCGCTCGAGGCGCGTCGCTGGCGGCAGTACCGGCGTCAGGCCGACCGTGACGCGGCGCGGCTGGCCGGCGATCCGCGCGAGCGCGAGTGGGCGGCCCGTGTGGCTGCGGAGATGGACGAGATGGCTGCCAACGAACCCCGCCGCGAGCGGACGGCGTGAGCGGCGAGGTCTACCGGGCACGTTTCGACGGCCGGGGGCACGAGCAACGGGGGGTCCGGTACGCGGTCGTCCTGCAGACGGATCGGCTGCCGTGGCTGTCGACGTGGGTCGTGGCCCCGACGACGGGCAGCGACGGCCCCGCGCCGGCGGTCTTCCGCCCCGACCTGGTGATCGACGGTGAAACGGGCAGGGTGCTCGTCGAGCAGCTCCGCGCGTTCGACCCTCAGCGCCTGGGTGACTACGTCCGCAACCTCACCTGGGAGGAGCGGCAGGACGTCGACCGAGCCCTGCGCTACGTCTTCGACCTCGACTGACCCGGGCCCCGCGCCGACCTGAGCTGCATTGCCGCGCCGTCACCCGCTCGTCCCACCCGTCACTCTCGTGCGTCCGCCGTCCGGGTGCTCAAGGTGACGGCCGGCGCGTGCCGACAAGGGGTGTGTGACCGCAGACGCCGCCACCGCCGCCCAGCTCACCGCTGTGGAGCTCACCGACGCGCAGCGCGCCGAGCTCGTCGAGCAGCACCTGCCGATCGTCGGCTACATCACCAACGAGTTCATCGGCCGGCTGCCCTCGCACGTGAGCCGCGACGACCTGACCTCGGCCGGGCTGATGGCGCTGGTGCAGGCCTCGCGCGGCTACGACCCGGGCACGGGCGTGCCGTTCGCCCGCTACGCGAACACCCGCATCCGCGGGGCGCTGCTGGACGACCTGCGCGGTCAGGACTGGGCCTCGCGGGGGCTGCGCAGCCGCAGCCGCAAGCTGACGGCCGCCGAGGACGAGCTGACCGCCCAGCTGGGCCGCAAGCCGTCGTCGGAGGAGCTGGCCGCGACGCTGGGCGTCACCACGCGGGAGCTGCACGAGACGCGCGACGAGGCGCAGCGCGCGGTGGTCCTGTCGATGCAGGGGTTCACCGCCGACGGCGGCACCATCGACGACCACCTGCCCACCCACACCCCCGGCCCGGAGCAGGAGCTGCTGCACCGCGAGAAGCTCGGCTACCTGCGCTCGGCGATCGCCGCGCTGCCCGAGCGGCTGAAGCTGGTGGTGGAGGAGTACTTCCTGCACGAGAAGCCGATGGCGGAGATCGCCCTGCACCTCGGGGTCAGCGAGTCCCGCGTCTCGCAGATGCGCGCCGAGGCGCTGACGCTGCTGCGCGACGGCATGAACACCCACCTGGCGCCGGAGATGGTCGCCCCCGCGACCGGGTCGGCGGCCAGCGTGCAGCGCAAGGAGTCCTACTACGCCGCCGTGGGCGCGCAGTCGGACTTCCGCGCCCGCCTGGCGATGTCCGCGTTCGGCACGTTCAGCGCCCCGAAGCCGGTCGCCGCGCAGATCGCCTGAGCCCGTCCCCGCAGCGCCCCGTCACCCCTGGTGGCGGGGCGCTGCGTCGTTCCCGGGCCGCGCGGCCAGCTCGGCGCGCAGCCGGCGGACCTCCTCCGCGAGCGCGGCGACGTCGGCCTGCGTCGCGTCGGCCGCCGATCCGGAGGTGTCGCGGACCTCGTCGAGGAACCACGAGGCCAGCGAGCCGGTGACCACGCCGATGAGCGCGATCCCCGACAGCATCAACCCGACCGCGACGGCGCGGCCGGTGGCGGTGACGGGGGAGTAGTCGCCGTACCCGACGGTCGTGATCGTCGTCGCGACCCACCACGCCGCCTCGCCGAAGGTGGTGATCGTCGCCCCCGGCGCGCCGCGCTCGGCCTGCAGGACGGCGACGGCCGCGCAGAACCCCACGAGCGCGGTCGCCGCGCCCACGTACACCCCGACCCGCCCGCGCAGCCGCGCTCCCGCCCGCTTGTTGAGCACCCGCACCACCATCACCAGGCGCAACAGCCGCAGCGGCTGCAGCGCCGGCAGCAGGAGCAGCAGCAGGTCCAGCGGGTGGGTGACGAAGAAGCGGCCGCGGTGCGGGGCCAGCGCCAGGCGCACGAGGTAGTCGGCGCCGAACAGCACCCACGTCACGAGGTTGGTCACCACGCACGCCCGGCGGGCGGCCGACGGCAGCGACGGGTCCAGGACCGGCCACGCGAAGGCGGCCAGCCAGACGGCGGCCACGACGGTCGCGGCGCGCTCGCTGTGGTGGGTCCAGGTGCGGAAGCGGCGCTCGCGGGCGGTGGTGGTCACGACCGCTGTCTACCGGAAGCGGGGGAGCGGGCGCCCGCCGGAGGTGATCGCGCGGCATCACCCGTTCGCCACACATCTAGATGCTCAGGTCCGGCGCACACGGACCGATGAACTTGGTGTCGGGCACACAGACCGCCCGGCGAGCCGGACCACGGACGGACCGGCGTCCCCCAGGACACCACTCACGGAGGAATGAAGATCATGGGTCTTCGCGTCAACAACAACATCGCTGCGCTCAACTCCTACAACAACCTGCAGCGCACCGACAAGCAGCTCAACGGCTCGCTGGAGAAGCTGTCCTCCGGCTTCCGCATCAACAAGGCCGCCGACGACGCGGCCGGCCTGGTCGTCTCCGAGGGTCTGCGCTCGCAGATCGGTGGCCTCACCGTCGCCGCTCGCAACGCTCAGGACGGCGTCAATGTCGCCCAGACTGCGGACGGCGCTCTCGGCACCGTGACGAGCATCCTGCAGCGCATGCGTGACCTGGCGGTCCAGGCTTCGAACACGGGTGCTCAGGACTCTCAGGCTGCCGGCGCCGCACAGAAGGAGATCGAGGCCCTCAGCCTGGAGATCGACCGCATCAGCAAGACGACGTCTTTCGGCAGCCAGAAGCTGCTCGACGGCACGTACGGCGGGTCGGCTGCAGTTGTGGCGAGCTCCATCACGGGCATTCCGTCCGGTGGGCTCGTGCTTGCGGCCGCGGCCGTCGACTTCACGATTGACGGCGTCTTCAAGGCTGGCACGATCGGTACGCCCGTCAACATCAACGTCGCGGACGCTACTTACGCTACCGCCGCTGAGTACCAGACTGCTCTGCAGACGGCGGTCGACGCGGGTCTCGATGGTTCTGCTGACGCGGCTCTCGCGACGTACCAGGCCGGTGACGTGAAGGCTGTCGTCACCGACGCGGGTAACGGTGTTTGGAACGTGAGCCTCGTTTCGTCGAAGTTCACCTCCCTCACTACTGGTGAGGGCACCACCGCCGGCGACGCCGCCAAGGCGGGTGTGCGACTGGACACCGTCACTGGTACTTCTGGTTCCGGTGGCGTCTTCCAGGTTGGCTACGGCAACACCGCCGCTGACCGCATCACTGTGTCGATCGACCGTATCGACGCTTCGGTTGCGGGCCTCGGTACTGCCTCCCTCAACGTGACGACTGGCACTGGCGCCAACTCCGCCATCACCGCCATCGACACGGCCCTGGCCAAGGTCTCTGACACCCGCGCCAAGCTCGGTGCGCTGCAGAACCGTTTTGAGCACGCGATCAACAACCTGAACGTCTCCATCGAGAACATCACCGCGTCGGAGTCGGCCATCCGCGACACCGACATGGCTGCCGAGATGACGAAGTTCACGAAGAGCCAGATCCTGTCGCAGGCCGGCACGAGCATGCTCGCCCAGGCCAACTCCGCCTCGCAGAACGTCCTGACCCTGCTGCGCGGCTGAGCTGACACCTCGAGGTCGACCAGCCTCGGCTAGTCGTTCCTCACCAGGCGGGGGGGGGGCGGGGGCCCCCGGGGCCCCCCCCCACCCCCCGCACCGCCCCCCCACCAACCAATCCGTCGGCGCGGCCTTCAACACCAAC